>JBKOZG010000342.1:0-4831 GCA_046725775.1 Actinomycetota bacterium
CGCCAGTCGAGCTCCGCCGCACCCCAGAGCACGAGGCTCTCCACGGCGCCACGGTCCTCCACTCCGAGTGCGTCCTCGACACCGCAGCGAGATCCCTCCCCGACAGCTACAGCACGAACAAGCGCTCGTAGGCCATCCCAGTCTCGCTCGCCAACGAGTGCGCCGACCGTCCAGGGGGCGCCGACGGCAGCTCAACTTAGGCAGGCAATCACCAGCTACTACGCCTTGATGCCCCGCAACACTGACGTGGCCTGGCCGCGGATGACCGCGTCGTATCAAACCAACCACGCCGGAGGTCGCCAGGCCTATCAGCGGTTCTGGGATGCGATCAACAAGATCACTGTGTCTGATGTGAGAGGCATACCGCCGAGTTCGGCGCAGGCAACGATCACCTATTACTTCAAGGACGGACGAGTGGTACGCGAGCGGACCGGATACGGCCTGGTCAGCGATGAAGGAGGTCTCAAGATCAACAGCACTACGGTACTCAGCAGCGTAACCCTCTAGGTCCGCGGCTATAGGTGGGGGGTTGCAACTCAGACGTACGGGTCAAGGGGTACGGCTCATAGGCCGCCTTCACTCGGGGAGCGCTACCAATGTGACACAGCAGTGGTTCTCACCAGGTTCCAAACGGGCCTTGAGCAGATCAGATGCGATGGAGTCGACGAACGCGCTGAGCAGGGAATGGTTCATCCGACAAACCAGATCGGTGTGGCTGACCGCGAGGCGGTGGAACGGACAGTTAGCCATGACCACTGCGCGATCAATTCGACGAGGCTCATAGCCCTGCTGAGTGAGTATGCGGACCGCGATGTCGAGAGCCGCATCCGACCCGGACGGGTAATCAGCTGACGTCGCGGCGATGGCTGCACCGTGGGCGGCTGCCGCGCTATTTAGCGCGTCAACGATTGGTGTGCCGGTGCGCGCCGATTCCGAAATGGCCTCGGCCATGATGTGGCCAGCCAGCTCGTAGTCTCGGGCTGGAAGAGCAATGGCGAACTCGCGGCCACCTCGGCGGTAGCGCTTGGCGGGACGCCCGGCAGTGCGACCGGTCAACCGGATGTAGTCGGCCTCCAGCAGTCCTTCTGCCTCCAGCCGGTCAAGGTGAAACTTCGCTGTGTGGCGGGCAACGCCAACCGCTACTGCCGCTTGATCGCGGGTCACGGGTTGAGCCTGCAAACACACGAAGCGGTATAGCTGGCGGCGTACGGGGTCGGCCAGCACACCGATACGTGTCACATTCCGGTCGAAGCTCTGCACCTCGCTGCCCTCCATAACGGACAGATGCATTGACGATAGGCCGTTTCGGGTCTAACGTCAATTTCAGTATCCGATAGAGTCAGCTTCGCCGAAAGGGGGCCGTCCGATGTCAATCGCCGCGCTGGTCACCTGGCTCATCACCGCCGGATTTGGATCCTTCATGCTGATCCGGTGGGCAACCCGCGGGGGTTTGCGCCAGGTGGCGGGAGCAGGGACGAACTTTCCACGAGTTCGGGTGTTCGCACATTTTGGCCTGGCCGCCGCTGGTCTGATCGTATGGATCATCTACGTGGTCACGGGCAACACGATTCTGGCCTGGATTGCGGTCGCCGACCTCATCTTGGTGGCCCTGCTGGGCGGATTGCTGGTCAGGCAGTGGACGAAGGACGGCCGTGCCGCCATGGCCGGCGCCGGGCGGTCCGATGGCGGCGGAGTTGATCTGGCGGAGCAACACATCCCACGCCCGCCGGTCGTATTGCACGGAGTCTTCGCTGTCAGCACAGTGATCCTGGTGCTGCTTAGCGCAATCGGCATCGGCGGAGGCTGATCGCGAGTCCAGCCGGAACCGCGGGAGCGCTTCTTCCTGACTTCTAGCCCAGATCGCTGAGCAAGGCAGCGCACACCGCCTCACACCGGCGACAAGCTTCGGCGCAAATCCTGCAGTGCTCATGCATATCGGCGTGGCTGGCGCACTCGTTGCCGCAGACGCGACAAGTAACACGGCAGGCTTCAAGGAGCGCTTCGGTGACGCTGGCGTCTGAACCAGTGCGGCGGGACAGGATCGCGCCAGTTGTCGCGCAGATGTCAGCGCAGTCCAGGTCGGTGCGGATGCAATGCACCAACTCGCTCACCATGTCTTCAGCCAGGCAGGCGTCTGCGCATGCCGTACAGACCTGCGCGCAGTCGAAACACGCCTCGATGCATTCGGCAAGCTTGGCTCGATCAAACCCACCCAAGTGCTTGGGGTAGGACTCCAACATCTCCGTTACACGCGGCACCCTGATCTCCTTTCGGTTGCTCGATTCTCCCAGCCGCGCATTGCCCCGCGATAGCGCTAACGTCGTTGCGGAACTTATCTGCCAGACCCGATGAATCCAGCCGGACCGCGGAGTCTGGATCGACAAGCCAGCAGCAGTGAGCACCGGAGGAGCACATCGTGACCACCACCGATTGGACAACCGACAAGAAGGGTTTCGGCCAGTACGCCGAAGTCAACGGCGTCAATCTCTACTACGAGACGATCGGTGACGGCCGGCCGCTGATCTTGCTGCACGGCGGGCTGGGATCGGGTGAGATGTTTGGGCCGGTTCGTCCCGCACTCGCGGAGAGCCATCAGGTCATCGCGGTCGACCTGCAGGGGCACGGCCGCACTGCCGACATTGATCGTCCGATCGATGTTCAGCTGATGGCCGATGACATCGCCGCACTAATCGACCACCTCGGGCTGGACCGGCCCGACCTCGTCGGCTACTCCCTCGGTGGCGGTGTGGCGTTATTCACCGCGGCGAAGTACCCGGCTAAGGTGGGCCGACTCGTCGTGACCTCACCGAACCTCCGACCAGACGATGTGCACCCGGAGATGCGCCCGCAGCAGGGCCAGGTGAACGCGGCTGCGGCCGAGTTCATGAAGGACACACCGATGTATCAGCTCTACCAGCGGGTCGCGCCACGCCCCGAGGACTTTCCGCGGCTGCTGGACAAGATCGGTGCGTTGATGGCGCAGGGATACGACCACACCGAAGCGGTCAGCAGCCTTCAGGTGCCGACGATGATTGTCGCCGCCGACGCCGACATGGCACCGCCGAGCCACCACGTCGAGATTTTCAAGCTGCTGGACGGCGGCCTCCGCGACGGCGGCTGGATGGGCGAGGGCAGGCCCAAGGGCGGCCACGCGCTGGCGATCTTGCCCGGCCTGACCCACTACAACGTCTTTGCCGCGCCATTATTCGCCGCGGTCACCCTGGCGTTCCTCGATCATCAACCGAGCTGATGGCCGCAACCTCACCCTGCACGTTTTGCCGGCTGCGCTGGGGAACGCACGCCTCTGAGTGTCTCTAGGTGTGCCTCTTCGCGGCTGTGATCACAAGCGCAGGCCTCCAGGCGCTCCACGCGTACGTTCTCGCGGCTGTGATCACAAACGCACGCCACACTCGTGGCGGTAGCAGTTGGCGCGGCGCCGGCTTGGGGATCAGTGCGTTCGGTCAGATGAGCCTTACAGGTGCTTCACTGGTTGCCGCAAGATGGTCTTGAGTTTTGACGATGCCGTTTTTCGCGGATCGCTGAGATAGATTTCGTGATGACGCCCGTTAAATGTCAACTTGTGTAGTGGCATAAATTCGGCGTGAAGGTATTTGAGCTTTGGTGCCTCGTCGTCGTACGAGCCCACGTGTCGCAGTTGCAGAGATCGACCCTCGTCATACCGCTCAAAACGAACCTGCGACAAAGCAGGCAACTCCTTCTTGGCCGCTGTCGCCGTGACAGCCTCTGAGACCAGTGTCTCGGTAATCCAGTCCGGCTGCATGATCATCATCGTCCACTGGTATTCAGATTTTTGGGCATTCTCGAAGGCTGCAGGGTCGTCAGCCCACCACAGACCTTCAAGGGGTGCGACACCGTAGTCTTTGCCGAGCCGCTGCTTGCTCATGAATTTTATGGTGTAGGAGACGCCATAAAGCGCCGCGACAGCATCGCTGTAGTCCGCCGAAGTGTTCGGATCACCTTTGCCGTCAACCATCAGGAAATTCATAGCCGGAACTTCAATGAGTTCCCAATCCGTGTTCTTCGGGGCATATAGCGATGCCAGGTCTTTTTTGAAATCAAGCTTATCCATTTGAATCCTCCGGCTTTGATCTGCCTTTGACCTCCAGATTCACGTGCCTGCACGGCTGATCCCGACAGATTAGACCGGTGACCTGAGACTGTCCGAACGCTCGAGAGTTGCCTAGTCAGGCGACCGGCCACCGCTACCACAGCGCCGCCATCGCCACATTGCAAGATCTCAGCGGAACGATCAGACCGACGAGGTTCTCCCCACTCCGACAGTCAGCCCTTACGCTTTGGCAAACCGTCAAGGAGCAACGCCAGTCCAGCGCCGACCAGCCACACATCCTTGGCGAGGCCAATGCCTTCCTGCGTGGGTTTGATGCTGCCGGGCTGCCGCATGCCCGGCGTCTTCAGGTAAAGCTGAACCAACCCTGCGGAGAATCCAGCTAGCGCCGCTCCAACCAGTGCCGAGGGCACAAACGGGATCAGCAGCGCCGCACCAAGCGCGATCTCACCGGTCGACAAAATCCTGGCAAACTGCTCCGGCGGAATCCTGTTCAGGGGCGGGATCGCGTTGGACGCCATTCCATGCACGCCCTCGGCTGCCTGGCCTTCAAGGTTCTGCTTGGACAGGCCGGAGTTCAGGATGTATGCGCCGGTCGCGACACGTAGCGGTATGTGAGCAAGCTTCATTCATCACTCCTTCTCAGAGGCATCGGCATGTCGGCGATAATCCGGCGGATCCGCGGCAGGACAGCAGGGTAGATCTGATGCCCGCCTGGATGTGGCAGTTCTACCACCTCAGCAC
>JBKOZG010000074.1:0-12745 GCA_046725775.1 Actinomycetota bacterium
GCTGTACGCCGCCGACCGCGGCATCGGTACGGCCGGGGCGGGCATCTCAACAGGGGTGTTGATGTTCGCCGCGGTGGCGGCGGAGTTGGCGACTCCGGCGCTGGCGGCGCGGCTTGGGTATCGGCGGCTGCTGATGGGCGGGCTAGTGCTGCTCGGCGGACCCACCCTGGTCCTCCCGGCGGCGGCCTCGCTGTTGGTGTTGATGCTTGTGTCGGTGGTTCGCGGGATCGGATTCGCGATCGTCGTGGTGACTGTCGGAGCGATCGCCGCCACCGCCATACCTGCGCAGCGGCGCGGGGAAGGCCTGGGCGTCCTCGGTGTCGTCGCGATGCTGCCGGCCGTGGTCGCGCTGCCACTCGGCGTGTGGCTGGCGGGCGTCGCGGGCTATGCGGCCGTCTTCACGATCGGTGGCGGCGCGGCGTTGCTGGCGGTGCTGCCTGTCCTCTCCTTGCCAGAAGGTCGAAGCGAGGATCAGTCGCTCAGCGGGCTGTCGACGTGCCTGCGCCGTCAGGAGCTGCGCCGCCCACTCGTGATGTTTGCGACGGCGGCCGTGGCTGGCGGCGTCGTGGTGGCGTTCTTGCCCAGCGCCGTGACCGCAGCGGTTGCTGTGCCGGCACTATTCGTGCAGAACATCGCGGCGACCGCAGCCCGCTGGCTCGCTGGCCGGCGCATTGACCGACACGGCTCGAGCGGGATGCTGGTGCCCGCCGTCCTCATCTGCGCCGTCGGCATGGGTACCGCCTCCTTCACCAGCACGCCACTCGCCGTGCTAGCCGGCATGGCGGCCTTCGGGGCAGGGTTTGGACTCGCTCAAGCGGCGACGCTGAATACGATGCTGGCGCGGGTCCCCGCTAGCCAGTACGGGGCGGTCAGCGCGGCCTGGAACGCGGCCTACGACCTCGGCTGGGGTGTGGGTGCGATCGGCATCGGCATAGTCGCGGCCACCGCCGGCTACCCTGCCGCATTCGCCGTCGCCGCCGTGCTGGTCCTGGCAGCACTGCCGCGCGACCGGAGCGATGACCGAAAGGCCGCCCAGCCGTACGAGTAGCCTCACGCGAAAGTGACCCTACAACAGGTGCGCCGCGAAGCCGACGTGCAGGTGCCAGCCGAAGTCTGCGTGAGGAACTTGCCGCCTGACCTCAGGGCAACCGAACCCGGATCAGCCGGGACCCCTGGTCGATCCGGACACTGCGCTCCGCACCTTGCAGCCTGTGCAGGCCGTGGACCCTTTTCATGTTGCTGCCTTTAGGAAGTGGAGCTCACCTTTCAAGGCGCTGATCTGCGGATCGGCCGAACGATGCTACCCGTACGGGCGCCCCGCAACTCCGCAGGCCTCGGGGTGTGTAGAAAGGTGTGATGGCGATGAGCGACGGCGGCAGCGGCGAACGCATCGAGTGGAGCCGGCTAGGCGAACGCACCGACTGGTCCGACTGGCGCTCTTGGCTGAAGGAACTCTCCGGCGTCGACTGGGCCGCCCTCACGCCGCGGGCGCCGAGACGACCGGAGCAGCCCGCCCCGGGGCCCATCGAAGTGACGCTGGCCGCCTGGGCCGAGGACGAGCCCGGAGACAAGCACGCCGAGCAGATCGAACTGTCCTACCCGGCGCTGCGCGAGTGGTGGCTCCGCGAGGGTGGCGACGCCCGGACCCCAAGCGGGGAGGCGGGCGAGCGGCTCGCCGAGCACATGCCCGAGTTGGTACCGATGTGGCGGCGGCTGACAGAGATGGTGGACGATGAGCATGCCGGCGCGGTCCTGGCGCTGTGGAATCCGCCAGCCTTTCTTACGGGCTGCTCGCAGGCCGCTGTCCCGGGCAGGAGTCCCGCACTCGTACGCAACTATGACTGGGACTACCGGCTCTACGACGGCGTGGTGATGCGCACGGCGTACCGGGGCCGGCGCGTGCTCGGCATGGGCGACTGCCTGTGGGGCCTGCTCGACGGCGTCAACGACGCAGGCATCGCCGTGTCGCTGACGTTCGGCGGGCGTCCGAACGTCGGAACGGGGTTCGGCATACCGATCGTGCTGCGCTACGTGCTGCAGGCCAGCGATTCGATCGATGCCGCGGTGGACGCCTTGACGCGCATCCCTGTGCACATGAGTTACAACGTCACGGTTTTGGACGCCGAGGGCCACCACGCGACGGTGTACGTCGCTCCTGACCGGCCCGCCCAGGTCACCGACCGGGCCGCCACGACCAACCACCAGGGCAAGGTCGAGTGGAAGCCGTACGCCGCCGCCATCCGCAGCGTCGAGCGATCCGATCGCCTCGACGCGCTACTCGGCGGGGGCGCCGACACCGCCACGGTCGTCGCCGCGCTGCTTCGCGAGCCGATGTACGCGACGAAATTCCACGATGGCTTCGGCACGCTCTACACCGCCGAGTACCGTCCCGACGAGGGCAGTGCGACTTACCACTGGCCCGAGCGCACCTGGGAGCACTCAATCGACGGTGTTGCGGAGGAGACGGTGCACCTGCTGCTCGGCGATGCCCGCCCCGATGCGGGCGCGATGGAACGCTAGCGGAAACCGAGGCGCGCCGCACTTAGAGCGCCGAGCATCAGATCGGCGCTCCGCTCGCCCTTGCGTGACCTAATCCCCCGCTCATAAGTCGGCGATCTGCACTCCTGCAGCCTATGCGGCCGCGGACGCTTTCAGTTCGGCGCTGGCCAGGTCGAAGGCACCTCGCGTGCCTTCACCGCTCGCCCTTACGTGACCTCATCCCACGCTCGAACCACACCCGAGTCGACCGCTCCAACTCCACATAATCCAGCGGCGTGCCGTTGCCGCCGGCGGCCATGATCAGCATCCGGCGACGATCAGCTCAATGCCGACGTGATGGGACGGCCACGCTACCGAAGACCGCTGTAATACCTGCCGGCCCAGAGAGGATGTCGTCTCTGTCGCCTGCGATCTCACGAAGATCGGCGATGGAGTCCGCAAGGCTGCGCCGCTTGGCGGCGGATCGCCAAGCCGTGCTATGCAGAGTGGAGTAGAGGAGCTGATCCCGGGTGGATATGCTCCAGTCGTATCGAACGTAGCTTCGATTACGACAGTGTCCTGGGATGCAGGGTTCATGAGCCCGCACGCGGTCGATCACTGCCCTAACGGGGATCAGTGTGAGCCGCTTGACCCGGCGGCCGTTTGGGTACCTACCGGTTATGGCTTCTAAGACTCAAACGACAACTGATCACGACGAGATCCGCCAGTGGGTGGAGGAGCATGACGGCGTGCCGGCCCTCGTACGCGGCACTGAGCAGAAAAATTCACCGGGTGTGCTGCGGATCGATTTCCCTGGCGGCGCTGGAGAAGACCAGCTCGAGCACGTCAGCTGGGATGAGTGGTTCGACGCGTTTGACAGCAACAAACTTGCGTTGCTCTATCAGGAGCAAAAGAGCAGCGGCGAAGACAGTACCTTCAACAAGCTGGTCAACCGAGACAACGCTTAAACGGTGGCGTTGATCATGAACCGGCAGTCGCTCATTCAGCAGTAGCCCAACAAGAGGGCTCCGCCGGTCTGCACGAGGGGTATCAGGTGCAGACCGGCGGACCTCTTTTGCTAGACGCTGGACGAGTCACTGGTGCCCGAAAGGTGCCACAAGAGCACCTATTCGTCCATCGATTCCCGACCTGTGCTTGAGGGTGTAGTCGCGGATCGCGCCGTAGCTGGCGATCAGGAGGTCGCCATGCCCGCTGCAGCGCAGCAGCAGGAGGCCCTCGCCGCTGAAGAACGATTTGCTGCCGCCCCAGGCCGAGTCGACGTCGACCGTGGGATCGGACGCCAGCCAGGACCCGGCCTGTACCAGGAGCGTCCCCCGTGATGTGCGTCATGTCACCGGGCAGCTGCGAAGCCACCGCTACGAGGCCCACCCCGACGCTGCACATTTGAACCGGTCGCTCTCGAAAGTCCGCTCACTGGTCCGCGAGGACGTTTGGTCCAATTACAGCAACGAGGGCCGGCTGTTAAGCCGCGAGGACGCCATCGCAGCCGGCATTCGTGACTCCCTGTCGAACCCGAACGGACCGGGACTTAGTGACGCAGATCAGCAGTCAGCTAACGGCGATAAGTCGCCTTATTCAGCGGCGTCTTGTCGATCCGCTGAACAGGGCGATATTTCCAGAGCAGCGGCAGGCCCGGAGCCCATCCAACGGCCGAACGTGGATGGATCAACACATCGATCATCGCCGCAAAGCGGTCCTTCGGTTTACAAGACAGCCGCTGATGGCACTGTCCGCGCCTCACCTACGCCGACGCGGCTACTGACGCTGATCTCTGGGGCTACCGGGCGGCCGCGGCGGCCCGGCTGTCAGAGGCTTACTTCTTGACTCGGTAGCGCAGGTGCGTGACGCCGGTGCCCTCGACCACCGCGACGGGCCCCTCGAACTGCACCGGCGTGGTGGCGAGCTCGGCGAACAGCGGCGTACCACCGCCCAACACGACCGGCACCAGCTCGACGCCGACCTCGTCGAGCAGCCCGGCCTCCAGGCACTGCCGGGCCATCTGGCCGCCGTTGACAGCCACGTTCTTGTCCCCGGCCAGCTCTTTCGCCTGTGCCACCGCCGCCTCGATGCCGTCGGTGACGAAGAGGAAGTTCTCGTCGTCCTCAGGACGCTCGTCGGGGCGCCGGTGGGTGAGCACGACCGTGGTCACGTTCATCGGGTGGCGCCCGCCCCAGGCGTTCGTCATGTCGTAGAGGTGCCGGCCGACGACCAGCGCGCCGGTGTTCTCCCATTCCGGCTTGATCAGCTCCGCGCTCGCCGCGGAGATGCGGGGCGGCGGCACGTCGGGACTGGCCGATGGGATCTCGACGTCGCCGTTGCCGTACCACTGGAACAGCAAATCGAAGCCGCTTTCTTCTGGTCCGGCTATGTAGCCGTCGAGCGACATCGTGCCGCCGGTCGTGACCTTGCCCATCTCATCGTCTCCTTCGCTGCTGGCGGTGTCGTCAACGCGTCCTACGGCAGACCCTCCTTGAAGATCTTTCCAGCCGACCGCCCGGCACCGACGGCTGGGTCGCCGGCCTGCCCACGCGCGCTAAGGACGCCGACGTCGATCGACGAAGTCGAGCGCTCTGTACTGCGGAGAGGTCGACGAGCTGCCGCCTGCGTCGATGTGTGGCTGACCGAACTCGACTCCGGTGAGAATTCGTGGGATCGCCGCAGCTCGAGGGGCCGGCCTGACCCCTTAGCTAGGAGGTCCTTAGCCCCTGAGGACATGCCAGATGATCAACACTCCGCCCACGAAGCAGGCGCCGATGGAGATCCGCTGGGTAGCCGTCTGGATCCTGCCTCGGGTCTCCGGCCTGATCCGAGAGTGCTCTGGGGCGATAGCTCTCAGCCCGACTGGGAGCCATGCAGGCGCAGCCACAACGACTACGACCAAGACCAGCAGAAGGGCCTGTGCCCACCACGCGGCTGCGACGGTGCCGATGCGCTGGGCGACACTCAGATAGAGCGGCAGAGTCGTGAAGTTGGTAAGCATGCCGAGCAGCCCGGCGGCGAACAGCGCGCGACCGCCCGTGGGCAGCGCGTCATCTTTGTTCCCACGCGATGCGCTCGTAGCAGTCCGATCCCTGCGGCTCCGCGCGACTTGCCAGGCACCATAGGCGATCAGCACCAGCGCGAGCGTCAAGTCGACGCCACGGGAGGCTAGATCGGTGGCGAGCAGCTGCGACGTGGCGGCACCCATCAGACCCATTGTCGGGATGCCCAAAGCGACGAGGCAGAGGACGGCGCCGCCGGCAAAGCAGAGACCCGCGGAGATCCCCGCAGCCTCGACGACCCGTGAGCCGTTGAGGAACAGCACCGGGCTCACGGCCGCAATCAGCACCAGCGGCAGGCTGTGTGCCAAGAAGGCCGCGACGGTCACCGGAGAATCGTACGAGGGAGTTGGCGATGGCCTCAGCGACCGCTCCCTGTGGTAGCCGTGCTAGTAGGAACGGGTCACAAGCTGCACAGGCATCTGGTCTGCGGAGGGAGTCGCCGCCCAAGCCGACCATCGAACATCTCCACCGCTGTTACGAACCGTTCAACTGGCCAACGCGCGGCGGTCTATCGCGCGCCAGTTTGCGCGAGACTTGTCCCAACAGTGTCCAGCGCGAGACGGAGACCTAATGTCGATGAGGGGAGGACGCCATGGCGGATGACTCCACGACGATCGAACTCAGCCGGTCCGAACTCCGCGAGGTCGCCGGCTATGCAGTGGCGTGCGCGCGGCCTGCATTGGCAATATTCGAAAGTGAACGCCCTGACGATCGGCGCCCACGAGCCGCGATCGACGCTGCGCAGGCGTTCGCGGATGGAGCCGAGCGGACCAAGGCGCTACGTGACAGCGCGTGGTCGGCACACCAGGCGGCTCAGGAGGCCCGCGATGCAGGACAGGCTGCGGCGAGCGACGCTGCGCGCGCGCCTGGCCACACGGTCGGTGCGGCGTTCCTCCACCCCCTGGCAAAAGGTACTCAGGTCAAGCACGTCCTCGGATCGGCCGCGCATGCCGCACGAGCGCTCGAACTCGCCGCCGGAGACGATCCCGCCGTCGGAGCCGACTACATTGGGCAGTCGCGGATTCTTGCGCATCCCGTCGTGGTGGACGTCCTGAGGCGCTACCCGGTCGCCCCGCGTGGCGGTGGCCGGGTCGGAGAACTGATCCGTCAGTTGGATGCGTCGCTCCGGTGATCCCCGACTGTGTGCTGATGGACCAGTTCCGTCGACCATGAGCCGCGGATCTGCAGCGCATTCGGCCTGACCGGAAGCGGACCCTCCTGAGGGATAGGTCAGAACGGGAACGGCGGCGGGCGCTCGACGAGGGCGCCGGCAGCCGTCCCACAGGGGATCCCTTCCCGAAACGACCACTGACGCTGGAGAGGCGGTTGCCAGCCGGCCGGGGCTTTGTTCGCCGGCGCGTGCCGGTCGCCGCCCCGGCCTGACGGGGCGTGAAACTTCGTCAGCTAGATCCATGCGTGGCCGTCCCGGGGTCTCCACATCGCGATCTCCGCCCGGACCCCCTCGAGCGCCACCACGCGGTCCACCCAACCGCCGTCGACCGGCCCCTCGCCCTGCGGCTTGAGTCCGAGCGCGACGAAGAACTCCGTTGCGGCCGCGAGGTCGTCGACCACGTGCCCACGTGCTCCATGCGTTGGATGCCCACATCCTCGAGCAGTATCGCGATCAAGTGACGATCGCTGAACTAGACACCAACCAGGACGTGTCAGACACCGTCGACATCGTGCTCTACGACACGTTCGCTCAGCCAGAGACCGACCACGACGAGATCGGCGTCCTGGTCCGCAACCCGCACGCCGGTCACGTCGTGGTGTACACCTGGAACTTCCAATCCCGACCTGATCGACAGCGCCCGGGCCCGAGGCGTACGCGGGTATCTCTCCAAGGCCTTGCCGGCGCGTGATCTCGTCGCGGCACTGGAAGCGATCCACGCTGGCGAGATTGTCATCACTGGGCCACCTGCGCGGGCGCGCAGTGTGGGCGGGCTGAATTGGCCTGGGCGGAACGAAGGTCTGACCGACTGCGAATCAGAGATCTTGGCGTTGATCACCCAAGGCAAGAGCAACGCCGATGTGGCAGCCCTCACCTTCCTCAGCCCGACCACCGTGAAGTCCTATATTACGGACGATCTACCGCAAGATCGGCGTCGCCAGTCGCACGCAGGCAATGCCCTGGGGCGTCCGTCACGGCTTCACGCCCGATCATCACCGCATTGACCACTGGCGCAGCGGACCCTGACCGTGAGCCGCCTGACCGCGTCTGACTCGTGGCTCATGATCTGCGCAATCGGCGCTCAGCGGAAGGGGACTATTGTCAATCCGCCGGCCGGTCGGCTGAAGTTCGCGTCGCAAGTGCAACTTGGAAATCACCGACTGGCTCGAGCGCGACTCCGGCTAACTGCTGGACGTCCCGCCCGCCGATCGGTCGCCCGCGCAACGGCACGTTTGAGGCGTACTAAGTGGGGTAACTCCTGTCATCTGCGGCACCGGTCGCGGCTTTCTGATCTGGATTCCTTCTGGAGGATGTATGAGCGAGAACCCGACTCCCGCACCAGCGGCCACTCCACCTGAGCCCGCTCCGACAGCGCCTCCGGCGAGCAGCCCTCCGAGCACCGAGTGGCCCGTGGTGGAAGAGACTCCGCCGCCAGAGGCGGCAGCATCCAGCTCACCCGCTTCGGCTGCGTCCCCCACCGCCGGTCAGTCAAGCTTGGGCGCGCCCAGGGGGCTGAGCTACGCGGTCGACATCGTGTTCTGCATCGATGTGACGGGAAGCATGACGCCGATCATCGATCAGGTGAAGGACAACGCACTTCGTTTCTACGACGACGTGCAATCGAATCTGACGGCCAAGGGCAAGAACGTTGATCAGCTTCGGGTACGTGTGATCGCCTTCCGCGATTTTGCGGCCGACGGTGTGGCGGCGCTCGACGAGTCGCCGTTCTTCACTCTTCCCGATGAGCGGGCTGACTTCTCGGAGTTCGTCAATGGTCTTGTCGCGGAAGGAGGTGGCGATGCTCCGGAGTCCGGTTTGGAGGCGGTGGCTCTGGCGATCGACTCACCTTGGACGACCTCTGGCGATCGCCGTCGGCAGGTGATCGTGGTATGGACGGACCAGCCTGCTCAGCCGCTCAACTCCTCGGTGCTACCCCCCGACATCGCATCACGGGTGCCGCGGGACTTCAGCGCTCTAACCGATGCCTGGGAGGACGAGCAGGGCCGGATGGGCTCTAGCTCCAAACGACTCATTCTGTTCGCCCCCGATGCCCCCGGATGGAGTGACATTTCGGGTGTCTGGGAGAACGTGGTGCACAATCCATCCCAAGCTGGTGGTGGACTATCCGAGGTCGACTACGGAACGATCATCGACTCGATCGGCAATTCAGTGTGAACGAAGGCCCGAGTGCTTGGCCGGCGTCGGCGCCTGCGGCAGCCCCTGGACCGACCATCTCGTTCGCCTTCAATCTCGGCAAGATCCCCGATCAAGGTGAGGACTCTGATCCGATCTTGCGAGATGGGCCCGACCTCGGGCTGGCCGGAGTATTTGACGGCATGGGCGGAGCGGGCGGCACCGTTTATGAGACGCCGGAGGGGCGGCGGACGGGGGCGTACCTCGCCTCGCGCATCGCGCGAGACGTCGTCGAACGGCGGATGCTGGACCTGCTCGAGCCTGACTGGCACCTCAACGGCAAGACGGCGGCCAACGACCTGCAACGTTCGGTTCAGCAGGCACTGAGGCAGCGGCTGGAAGAGCTCAGGCCGCCACGCAGCGGTTTGCGCTCGCGGCTGATCCGTGCCCTTCCCACCACGATGGCGCTCGTTGCCCTGCAGCGCACCCAGCCGGGCGGTTCCAGCTGGGCTTGCCACGTCTTCTGGGCTGGCGACTCGCGCGCGTACGTCTTCGAACCCACCGCCGCGCGTCAGCTCACCACTGATGACTTGCGAGACCCCGGCGACGCCCTTGCCAACCTCCGTCGGGACTCCGTGGTTAGCAATGCGATGTCGGCCGATACCGAGTTCCATGTCAATTACCGCCGGGTGGAGTTGCGGGCCCCTTTTCTGGTGGTCTGCGCCACCGATGGTTGCTTCGGATACCTGCGCACGCCCATGCATTTCGAGCATCTGGTGCTGAGTCGCTTGGTGGAGGCGCGTAATACCGAAGCATGGTCGTCCTCGTTGCAGGCCGAGATCGCAGCCGTCACGGGTGACGATGCGGCCATGGCGACCCTCGGGGTAGGCGCTGATTTGAAGGAGCTTCAGAAGCTGTTTGGGCCACGGGTCGCCGAGCTTGCCTCCGAGTTCGTTGAGCCGCTTGACGAGCTGAGCGACGCGGTTGCCCGAATCGAGCAGGAACTCCAGGCTCTGCGGTCGCGCCAGCTCGAGGAGATGACCGACCGGTGGAACTGTTACAAGTCGGGGTACGAGCACTATCTGCGACCAGAGGCCCTAGTAGAAGAGGACGAATCAGTCGCCAGCGAAGATCTGGAGCAGACGGAGCCGATTGATTTAGGGGACAACTCCGATGCGATGGAGACGTCGAAGGATGAGCCTGCGCTCAGCCACGGCGACCTAGATAGTGAAGAGTCCCCGCAGGACGAACCTCCCGGGCCGATCGACGACTCGGCTCCGGAACCCGATGAGGGAGAGTCCTGATGAAAGCTGGCGATGTCATCAACGGCTACACAATCCTTGAGGATTTCAAGGTGGTGGGTGCTGGTCTGAGCAAGTGGACCTTCGCCGAGCGGGATGGGCGGCAGTACTTCATCAAGGAATTCCTGAGCCCGACTTACCCCGAAGACGACGCTCCCGGTAGTGAAAAGATTAAGGCGAAGAAGCGGACCCGGTGTGCCGCGTTCGAGGCACATCACCTGGGCGTTCAACGTGCACTGGCTCCGCTGTCGGCGTACGGGGGAAACCTCATTGTGACGCTGGATTTCTTCCGTTGGGGTGCCAAGTACTACAAGGTCACTGAGAAGGTCGAGGCGGAGGGCCTAAGTAACGCCGACATTGCGGCACTCGGCTTACGCACTCAGCTCGTCTTGATGAAGACGGTGGCGCACAGCCTGAAGATCCTACATGATCTCAAGATCGTCCACGGCGACCTCAAGCCGAGCAATGTTTTGATCAAGCGGACCGAGCTGGGCTACACCACGAAGCTGATCGACTTCGATAACGCCTACATCGCTGGCCGGCCGCCGCCGCCCGAAGAGATTGTCGGCACTATCAACTACTACTCCCCCGAGTTGCTCGGCTATATCCAAGAGGCTGGGGTCCCTGCGAGCGAACTCGGAGTGGGCTCCGACATCTTCGCTCTCGGCCTGATTTATACCGAGTACCTGACTGGAGCGCCGCCGCCCTTCGACATTGCCAGATATCACGAACCGGCGGTGGCGGTGAGGAACCGTGAAGTGCTGCGCATCCCTCGCCGCGAGATTCCATCCGAACTCGCCGACCTGATTGATGCAATGCTGGCACCGGAACCGGTCCAACGGCCCACGATCGGTCATGTGCACGCCACCTTGATGAGCATGCGGCCCGTAACGCAGGAGGAGGTCGCACCATCGCCGTCCAGCGTCCTTCGGGGTAAGGGTCTTCGCACCACACTTCAACGGCGCCCCAGTACAGAGCCGCGTCCTGTAGGTCGTCTGGTCGGAAAGCTGGTGCGCAAACGAACTGATCCACCTACACGATGAGTGCAGTCTGGCGATGCCCTGTCTGTGAAGGTGTAAACGTCGGCGGCAGGACCTGCGCAGCGTGTGGTGCCGTTGTGCCCCACGGCCAAGCACTCCGGGCAGCAGTGAGGACGAGGCTCCCGAGCGCTGTCGAGCCGGTACGTGCACCGGTGCCCCCGACTCCGCGACGGCGTGAGCTACGGGAATTACCGACCCCTGAGGAGCTAAGCCAAGTCGATCCTGATGATCTATTGACCTCGTCTCGGGATTTCAAGGTATCCCCTCTGCCTGGCGGATGTCTGGTCTCATTCGTGCCGCGTCAGTACCGTCCTCGCTCGTGGGAGTGGGAGTAGTTCAGGCTAGAAGATCCAAGCAAAGCGCCTTGAGATCTGCGCATGCCGTTGCCGCCGGAGGCCATAATCAACGCTGATGCTCGCCTGAGAAGGTTTGAGTCGGGAGCTGACAAGGTGCTGTCCCGAAGGTAGGAGGGTTGCGAGGTGTCGTGGGTTGATCATGTGATCTGGTGGCAGGTCTACCCTTTCGGCTTCGTGGGAGCCGAGAAGGAGCTGGGCACGTTCCGGGGTGAGGTGAACCGGCTGCCGAGGCTGCAGGGGTGGCTCGATCATCTGATTTCCTGGGGCGGCAACGGGCTGCTGCTCGGCCCGATCCTCACCTCCAGCAGTCACGGCTACGACACGATCGACTACTTTCAGATCGATCCGCGGCTGGGTGATGATGCCGACTTCGACGCCTTGGTCGCAGCCTGCCGCCAAAGGGGTGTGCGGCTGTTGCTCGATGGTGTCTTCAACCACGCTGGCCGGGACTTCCCACCGGTCGCGAAGGCTCTGGCCGAAGGACCGGGATCGGGGGCTGAGGATTGGGTATCCCACCTCTACGACACCGGCGGTGTGATCACTGCCGACTACTTCGAGGGCCACAACAACCTCATCACCCTCAATCACAGCTCGACACGGGTGCAGGAGTATGTGCGTGACGTGATGTTGCACTGGCTGCGCCGCGGCATCGACGGCTGGCGGCTTGACGCCGCATACGCGGTACCGGCGAGCTTCTGGGCCGCGGTGTTGCCGGCGGTCCGCGAGGAGTTCCCCGACGCCTGGTTTGTCGGGGAGATGATTCACGGCGACTACATCGATTACGTGAAGACGTCTGGCCTGGACTCGGTGACGCAGTATGAGCTGTGGTGGGCCATCTGGTCCTCCATCGAGACCGTCAACTTCCACGAGCTGCAATGGACCCTGGGCCGCCATGCCAAGTTCGTGGAGCACTTCGTCCCGCTCACTTTCCTTAGCAACCACGACGTGACCCGGGTGGCCAGCCAGATCAGCAACCCGCGGCACTGGTCGCACGCGGTGGCGCTGCTCGGCTTCCTGCCAGGAATTCCGTGCATTTACTATGGCGACGAGTTCGGCCTGGAGGCAATCAAAGAACACCGCCCCAGCGGCGATGACGCGGTACGGCCGGAGATGCCGATGGAGCGGTGGCTGTTCACGCACTCACACCCCGAGGTTGAGCAGGCATATCGGCGGCTGATCGGGCTGCGCCGCCGCAATCCCTGGC
>JBKOZG010000125.1:0-5147 GCA_046725775.1 Actinomycetota bacterium
CGCATGTAGTCGCTGACCGCGATCACCGGCCCCGGTGCGCCGTCCAGGGCGGTTGTGACATACGGCGAGCGGGGTTCATCGCTTGGGTGGGTCAGGTTCCAGTGCTCTACATCGACCCCGTCCCGGCGCAACTCGTTCCACGAGGTGACTGACCAGATGTCCGCAGCTACGCCCCATTCATCGGCCAGCATCTGCTGCGCCTTGAGTGCTGCGGTCATGGCCACACCGGATGCCAAAATCTGGGCGCGTGGCCGGTCCCCTTCCAACTGGGACGAACTGTAATGGTAGATGCCGCGCAGCAGCGCCTCCACGTCAAGGTTGTCTGGGGCACCGGGTTGGGAGACGGGCTCGTTGTAGACGGTGATGTAGTAGATCAGATCTTCGCCGTCGGGGTGGTCGGGATCGTCGTGGCCGTACATGCGCCGCAGGCCATCTTTCACGATGTGCGCGATCTCGTAACCGAAGGCTGGGTCGTAGTGAACGACGGCCGGGTTGGTGCTGGCGAGCAGAGGCGAATGTCCATCCGCGTGCTGCAGCCCTTCGCCGGTCAGCGTGGTACGGCCTGCGGTCGCGCCAAGTAGGAACCCGCGCGCCAACTGATCGGCCATGGCCCAGATCCAGTCGCCCGTCCGCTGGAATCCGAACATCGAATAGAAGATGTAAAACGGGATCATTGGCTCGCCGTGCATCGCGTACGCCGATCCGGCAGCAATCACCGAGCCCATGGCGCCGACCTCCGAGATGCCCTCGTGCAGCAGCTGGCCTTTCTCGGATTCCTTATACGACAGCAGCAGTTTGCGGTCCACCGACTCGTAGGTCTGGCCATGCGGGTTGTAGATCTTGGCAGTCGGAAACATCGAGTCCATGCCGAAGGTACGGAACTCATCAGGCGCGATGGGCACGATCCGGTGCCCGATCTCCTTGTCCCGCATCAGGTCCCGCAGCAGCCGAACAAACGCCTGGGTGGTGGCCACCTTCGTCTTCTCCCCAGCCGACTCCATCAGCGGCGCGTAAACCTCATCGCCAGGCAGCTTGATGATCGTCGGTCGCACCCGGCGCTCCGGGAGGTAGCCCATCAATTCCCGACGTCGGTCCTGCAAATACTTGATCTCCTCTGAGTCGTCGCCTGGGTGGTAGTACGGCGGGTTGTACGCGTCCTCGAGTGCGCTATCGGGGATCTCTAAGTAGAGCCGATCACGGAAGGCCTTCAGGTCCTTTGTGGTCAGCTTTTTCATCTGGTGAGTGGCGTTCTTACCTTCTAGTGCATCGATGGTCCAGCCCTTGACTGTCTGCGCCAAGATCACCGTCGGCTGGCCGACGTGCTCGGTGGCCGCCTTGAATGCCGCGTACACCTTGCGGTAGTCGTGCCCGCCGCGCGAGAGCACCTTGATCTGATCGTCGGACATTCCCGAGACCATCTTCTGTAGCCGTGGGTCGGAGAAGAAGTTGTTGCGGATGTAGGCGCCGTCCTCCACCAGGTATGTCTGGAACTGCCCGTCCGGCGTGGTGTTCATCTTGTTCACCAGTGCACCATCCGCGTCCGCAGCCAGCAGCTGATCCCAGTCGCGGCCCCACAGCACCTTGATTACGTTCCAGCCGGCGCCAAGGAAGATCGATTCGAGTTCTTGCACGATCTTGCCGTTACCGCGGACCGGACCGTCCAGCTGTTGCAGGTTGCAGTTGATCACCCAGGTGAGGTTGTCGAGTTCTTCTCGAGCGGGCAGCCCAATGGCTCCCAACGACTCCGGCTCGCCCATCTCGCCGTCGCCGAGAAACCCCCAGATGTGCTGTTGGGATGTGTCTTTGATGCCGCGGTTGTGCAGGTATCGGTTGAACCGCGCCTGGTAAATCGAGTTGATCGCGCCGATGCCCATGGAAACGGTCGGAAACTCCCAGAAGTGTGGCATCAGCCGGGGATGCGGATAAGAGGAGAGCCCCTTGCCCGGTCCGTGCGACACCTCCTGCCGGAAGGCGTCCAGATGGTCGGTGGTGAGCCGTCCTTCGAGGTACGCCCGAGCGTAGATGCCGGGAGACGCGTGGCCCTGGATGAAGACATGGTCACCGCCGCCGGGATGATCCTTGCCGCGGAAGAAGTGGTTGAAGCCGACCTCGTACAGGCTGGCGGCACTCTGGTAGGTCGCGATGTGACCGCCGACCTCAAGCCCCTTGCGGTTGGCCTTGCTGACCATGATCGCCGCATTCCACCGGATGAAAGCACGAATCCGGCGCTCGATGTGCTCGTCTCCTGGGAACCATGGCTCGGACTCAGGTGGAATCGTGTTGATGTAATCGCTGCTGCGCAGCGCGGGTAGGCCTACCTGACGTGCCCGGGCTCGCTCAAGCAGCTTGAGCATGATGAACCGGGCCCGGTTCCTTCCTTTATCCTCCAACAGGCCGTCCAGTGAATCGAGCCAGTCGCCAGTCTCATCAGGGTCGATGTCGGGTAGTTGGCTTGGCAAGCCGTCAGCAGTGATGGCGGGATGAGGTCCTGGCGTAGCCATGCAAGCTCCTTACGTCATCCAACTCCGGTGGGGCTGGGTGCAGTCGCGACCGTTGCACACCCATCCTGTCACTTCCGCATGATCAACTGCACCCCGCGGTGGACTGGATGCTGTCCCTCATCAGCGACGTGGGGTTACGCCGGGCAGCATGCCTCTGGCAGGCTGTGCCCAAGAGGTTCACCCGGGGAGGATTTTCGGCTTCAGTGTTACCTGGAGCCGAGGCTGAAAGGAGGCGGCACGACGGGATGAGCGGGATCTCTTCTCGCCGTGAGCAGAGCGCCAGAGCGCGCCGCGGCCGCCGGTCCTCCTGGTCAACATCGTGGAGGTCTGGGTGACCTCCACAGCTGGTGCCGGGGGATCCAGGAGTTTGAGTGGCAAGCTAGGCCTCTCCAGCGGCCTAGTCGTACAGGAGCTCGGCTGGGACGAGGACGTCGACGACGATGTGCGACTCATGATCGAGGATGCGATCGACGGTGAACTCGTCGAAGATGCGATGGAGGCCGTCGACCTGGTGCTGCTGTGGTGGCGGGACGGGGACGGCGATCTGGTCGACAGTTTGGTCGATGCGCTGACCGATCTCACCGGTGCCGGCTATATCTGGTTGATGACGCCAAAAGTTGGACGTAGCGGCTACGTGGATGCCGCTGATCTGGCCGAAGCTGCCGTGACGGCCGGTCTTGCGCTGACCAACAGCGTGCCTGTGTCGTCCGACTGGACGGCTACCAAGCTGGTACGTCCCAGGGGTACGCGTCGGTGAGTCGGGCCCAATCGGGTGCGTCGGAGACGCTGGGGCTCGGCCAGCCCGCTCCGGGCTTCATGGCTCGCAACCAGCACGGTGAGCTGCTCACGGTGAGTGCCCTGCGGGGTGCTCCAGCCGTGATCATCTTCTATCCCTGGGCCTTCTCCAGCATTTGCCGGGACGAGCTCGCCGCCATTCGAGATGATCATGAGCGGTTCGTAGCCCTGAGTACTCGGGTGCTTGCCGTCTCCTGCGACGCGATGTACACGCTACGTGCCTACGCCGACGCGGAAGGGATCCCGTTCGATCTGTTGAGCGATCATTGGCCGCACGGTGCGATCGCGCAGGCGTATGGCGTGTTCGACGAACAGTCGGGGTGTGCGCGGCGGGGCACTTTCGTGTTGGACTCCGCGGGCCTACTCAGGTGGCAGCAGGTCAATCAGATCAATGAGACTCGCGAGCTGGCAGCAGTGCTCGCTGCGACCGCAAACTTATGATGGCTGCATGTCGCTGACGGGGGAGTATGAGCCCAGCCCCCGTAAGTGGGTACGGGAGCAGGTCGAGCGTTACGAGGCCACAGATGGGCGCGAAGCCAACACGCTGCCGGGCAGCCGTCGGCCGATTGTCATCTTCACCACGCGTGGTCGCAAGAGTGGCAAGATCAGAAAGTTCGCGTTGATGCGGGTGGAGCATGACGGCAAGTACGCCATGGTCGGCTCGGAGGGCGGTGCGGCGAAGCATCCGAAGTGGTACCACAACCTCAAATCCGATCCTGAGGCACTAATGGTCCAGGACGGTGCAGAACGCTTCGACGCCACTGCCCGAGAATTGCATGGCGAAGAGCGGGAGATCTGGTGGCAACGGGCCGTTGAGGCCTACCCGACGTACGCGAGATATCAGGAGCGGACCAAACGCCAGATCCCTATCCTGCTGGCCGAGCGCAGGGAGGATCGGCCGTAGCGCAGAATGGGCGGCATGATCCAGCAGCAGCCTTTCGGCCAGACCGGTCACGACAGCACGCGAGTCATCTTCGGTGCCGCCGCCGTTAGCAACGTCAGCCAGCAGGATGCGGATCAGACCATGGAGCTGATCCGAGAGCACGGGATTAACCACATCGATACCGCCGCCAGCTACGGCGACGCCGAACTCCGGCTCGGCCCATGGATGGAGGCCCACCGTGACGAGTTCTTCCTCGCCACCAAGACCGGGGAGCGGACCCGGGCGCTTGCGTTCGAGGAGATCGAGCGCTCGCTCGAGCGGCTGCGCACCGACCATGTCGACCTGATCCAGCTGCATAACCTGGTCGATCCCGACGAATGGGAGACCGCGTTCGGGGGCGGCGGGGCGATCGAAGGCGTGATCGAGGCACAGGCGGAAGGCCTGGTCCGCTATATCGGCGTCACCGGACACGGCGTGACTGTGGCCAGGCAACACCTGCGCTCGCTGGAGCAGTATCCCTTCGACTCGGTGCTGCTGCCTTACAACTATCCGATGTCGCTGAACTCTGCGTACATGGCCGACTTTGAGGAACTCGCGGCAGTCTGTGCCGAGCGCGGTGTTGCGCTCCAGACCATCAAGGCCATCACCCGCGGTCCGTGGGGTGATCAGCAGCCGACGGCCACCACCTGGTACGAGCCGCTGACCGAGCAGAGCGCGATTGACACGGCAGTCGCTTGGGTGCTGGGCCGCGAAGGTGTCTTCCTCAACAGTGTTGGTGACGTTCGCCTGCTGCCGAAGGTGATCGATGCAGCCGAACGGTTTACGCAGCGGCCGAACGATGAGCAGATGAGGGAATTGCAGGCCGCATTCGGACTGGCGCCACTCTTCGTCTGAAACTGCGCTCGACTGGGTGCTTTGGTGGTGGGAGCAACAGGACTCGAACCTTTGAACCCCTTGCTTGAAAGTCT
>JBKOZG010000189.1:0-4059 GCA_046725775.1 Actinomycetota bacterium
GGTTACCTCTTCCGGCACGCCGGGCTTTCCCTGATTCTTTGCGAATGTCGATTCACCCAGGGCGTCCATATCGTACTTGCCGTTGTGGTTGAAGTCGATGCCGTGCTGCACGACGTGCATTGAGGAGAGGTTCTCCAGTAGGCCGTCAGGAAGCATCTCGGCGGGGAAGGTTCGTTCGTAGCTAATTCGGCCCTCTGAGTCGGCGACAGGCATCCGCTTGGGGTCGAGCGCGTCCTTCGGCGTCGCAGTCGCACCACCACTGGTCGTCAACGGAAAGAAGATGAGGCCGTACTCGCCCATCCCCTCCTCGTTGGTGAGGATCCCGTCGCCATCGGTGTCGTTCTTCGCCAGAGTGGGGCACGCGAAGTGGCCGCCGTGCCCCGTCCCGTGGATGTGCTGGGGGTGGAACACCCCCGGCACCAGGCCTTGCGAATGGATGACCACCTTAAGACCACCGTTGTCGGTCGCCGTCAGGGTGGCTGTGCCGCTAGCGCCGCTGCCGTTTAGTTCCACCAGCTTTGCTTTCACGGTCGTGTCGGCCGAAGCGCTCATCGGTAGGCACAAGATGGCCGAGGCCGCTGCCAGTATGAGTAAGCTGCGCAACTTGGTCATATCACTGCCTCAGGTTGGGAGCACCCGCGTGCTCGGTGGCGATGTCATGTCCAACCGTTCGACCCCCGACATTGGCAGCCGATGTCCTTCGACACCGACGCACCTCTCGCGTCCGTCAGTGCCGGGTACTTATATACCATGCCTGGCACCTGCTCAGTGCATACTCCATTGGATATGGACGAAGGCTTGAAGTATCTGAGCAGTTTACTCAGGTCTGCGCCAGATGGCGTGCAACCCATATCCGCTCGTAAACGCACTGGAGCGGTGCGTCGCATCCTTGCCACCGTCACTAATTGATGTTGCCGGTCGGGAGGCCTCTACACTTACCGCTAGCGGTGATGGCTTCACTAGCCATGGTCGCCCTTGCCGTTGTGCTGGACTAACGCGTTGCAAGTCCTGGAGCAGACCCTCAGGGACACTCGGTAAGCTCCGGCAAAGTCAAGGGCTCTCCCGTACGCTGTGCGAGGTCTGTCCTGAGCGCTGTCGATTAGGGGATCGAGGCTGATGTTGGGTTCATCCCGCGTGCGTCCGAGCCGACTAGTCAAGGCTTCGGTAGCCGTCGGACTGGCCATTATCGGCGCCATGCTGGTGTGGGCAGCGCTAGGAAGGCCGTCTACACCGGACTCAGCCCTCACTGGTGCGCCGAATGAGCACAGCAAGCCGTCGACGTCTCCCACTGCACCCAAGCCCACCCCCGAACGAGCTACAGCGCGAGCGGATGAGGATGTTCGGGACCGGATCACGGGGTTGGTTCTGCCGGAATCTCACCCAGTGGCACTGTCGATACCAAGGATTCGTGTCCAATCAAGGCTGGTCGAGCTGGGGCTCAAAACGGATGGGTCGATGGAGATGGAGGTGCCAGACCCTGGCGACGCTGGCTGGTACTCTCGGGGGCCCACACCGGGTGCACTCGGGCCGGCGGTCATCGCAGGACACGTGACTTGGAATGGCGCCCCTGAGGTCTTCTACCGCCTAAGCGCCATGCGGCACGGCGATCAGGTGAGCGTTACCCGAAAGGATGGGAAAACTGCCGTCTTCACTGTCACCCGGGTGGCCCAATTCTCGCAGTCGCGGTTCCCGACCCGGGAGGTGTATGGCCAAATCAACCATGCCGGACTGCGACTGATCACCTGTGGTGGCACCTACGACGCAGCCCGACACAGGTACTTGGACAACGTCGTTGTCTTCGCCAAGCTGGAGGAGGTGCGCGGGCCTGATGGCTGATAGCCGGAGGTGGTCAGCCGTCGATCACCAAGACAAAGGGTTCGGACGTCACGCCAGAGTCGGGGTCCAGCACGCGAAGCGTGTAACGACCCGGCTGCCCAAGCTCGACATATGTGGTGAATTGGCCCGACCGGTCGGTCTTTGTGGGTACCGGGAAGTACAGCCACTTGCCGCCCTCCCAGCGCTGCACCCGCAGAAAGGTGCGCGCTCCACCGCGGTATCTACCTTGGATTCGAACGGCCTCCATGGGACTGGCCGAGTCGGAAAGAGCATCCAACCGAATGTTCGACTCAGCTCTCCCGGTGTCCGTCGATTCATCTGAGCGCGCACTCGACGGCTTGCTCACCGGCATTGTCGCCGTCGCCGTAACCGTGGCGTCCGATTGTGCCGTCACGCCGCCCACATCTCTATTCGCAAAGAGGAACGCGCCGATAAGCAGCGCGGCCAAGGCAGCGGCGGCCAGGGCCAGAGATCTAAAGCGTTTCTTGTCCGCAGGACTCTGAATCCGCACAGGTCCAAGGACCTGCTCCTCCGGGAGCTGAGGAAGTGGCTGCCGACCCCCGCTGAGTACCGCACCGGCTGCGGGCATCTGTACGATGTCGGGATCGTCTGGGCTCGTCGGCGTTGCGTCTGCCTTCTCGGAGTCGGCAGCAACTGCGTCGGCCTTCTCGGCGTCAACCTCCTCGGAGTCGGCAGCAACTGCGTTGGCCTTCTCGGCGTCAACCTCCTCGGACTCGGCAGCAACTGCGTCGGCCTTCTCGGCGTCAACCTCCCTCGTGGTGGACCGGATCGAGGCGATCATCAATTCCATGTCGACCAGGGAGCGCGGCAATCCCTGGCTCGACAGTTCCTGACGCGAAGCCGCCGGGTCAACCTTCTCCTCATGAACATTCTCGGTGCCGGCAGCCCTCGGGTCGGCAGCCGCAGAGTCAGCCAGCTCCTGCGCAGACGACGGCCCTGTCGTCACCTGCACCCGAGGGATCCGCCGGGTCGGACTCTCTTCCTCACAGTCGGCAGCCGCAGAGTCAGCCAGCTCCTGCGCAGACGACGGCTGTGTCGTCACCTGCACCCGAGGGATCCGCCGGGTCGGACGCTCTTCCTCCGTCAGGTTGGGCTGCTGAGCCGCTGCCCCTTGTGGACTGAACGGAGGCGCACCGGCTGGACTGCCGCAGACGTCGCAGTAACCGTCAACGATCGCGCCGACGCACCCTCGCTGCGCACAGCTTCTCGGTCTCGGGGGAAATCCCGATCCCCCACGGCCCGCCGTTAGGCCAGTCCTGGCCGCAGGGGCAGGTGATGCCGCAGAAGCCGCAGCCCCTGCTGGAACGAACGGAGGCGCGCCAACTGGACTACCGCAGACGCCGCAGTAACCGTCAACGATCGTGCCGGTGCATGCTGGCTGCGTACAGGCCGTCATGATGCTCCCGTTTTCTAGGTCCTGATCGAAAGTCTCGCCGGATCGTAAATTCGGTCTTGAGGTAGGTCAACCCTCGATCACCAGCAGAAAGGGTATGGACGTCACGGCAGAGCCGGGGTCCACCACGCGGAGCCAGTAAAGACCCGGCCGCCCAAGCTCGACATATGTGGTGAACTGGCCCAACTGGTCGGTCATCATGGGTAACGGGAAGTCCAGCCACATGCCTCTCTCCCAACGCTGCACGCGCAGAAGGGTCTCTGCCCCAGCGCGGTACGTACCTTGGATTCGAACGGATTCGAAGGGCCTGGCGGAGGCTGCCAAATCCGCCAACTGAATAGGCTCCTCCGCTGCCCAATCCTCGCTCGGGTCGGAGCCCGGTGAGGTGCCGGAGCTCGACGACTGTCCGGCGGGGGTCGCATTCTGAATGGAGGTGGACTCCACCGCCTGCTCACCCGGCGCTCGGGACAGCAGGAGTCCCAACCAGACCACGTTTAGGACGACAAGCACCGCTAGAACCACCATTTTCGGCCGCAGCCTTCGGTTGGGGTCAGGCTGCGTACCACTCGGCGAAAACCGACGGTACGCGGCCGACAGCTGAAGCATCTTGCCCCTGGGACGTCCTATGGCAAGTGCAGCGATCAAAAGCAGCCAGGTCAGTAGTAGGGCGACAGCGATGCCGGTCAGCACCTGAAGCCACTGATGCCCAATCATCAGTGGTCCTTGATGATCCTCAACTTGGAGTTAGCAACGCGATTGTTTTTGTCGGCGTTGTCAGCGAGCGCCCCGGAAGTGGTCTCCAGACTCTG
>JBKOZG010000388.1:0-11330 GCA_046725775.1 Actinomycetota bacterium
GACATGTACAGCACATGGACCTACTCCGAGGTCATCCCTCACACTCGAATCGCCTACGTGTTCAACTTCGCTGATCCGCAGGGCAATCGGCTTGTGCCCGCTGATCTTGGAATGGCACCTGGAGTCCCAGATGACGGCGAACACGTGGTCACGTTCGATGATCTTGGTGATGGGCGGACCGCGATGAGGATTGTCGAGCACGGTTATACTTCCGAAGACGCGCGGGACCTGTCTCAGGCAGGGCTGGAACAGTGCGTCGACAAGATGGAGGCGATCTTCGACTCCCGCACGTGAGCCGGAAACGCGACCATCCGGATCTAAAAATTCCGACAGATGCCGGCTTCTTGGCAGCTGACGCGGCTTGGGTGCCTGGAACCGCAGCGGTCGGAATTCGACTGCGACAGGGGTTTGACAACCCGTCGGCCAGTTGCGTAGAATCGAATGCATGTTTGATATTGGCAGTGAGGGCCGGCAGCTTTCCCTACGGCCTGAGCGGGACGGTACCCCGAGCCGCGCCGCTTACTCCTGCTAGTCGAGCATGTTCCCCGAGCAGGCGGCCGGTACCGCGGTGCCGGCCGCCGCTTTTTCTGCAGCCTCAGCCAACCTAGCTCCTGATCGTCGCAGCTCTCAAAAGCAGGAGGCCCGGCACCGGGTCTCGTTTGCACTTGACCTGTTAGTCAGCTGACGAGCTGGAAATCGCTCTTCGCCGCACTGCCGGTCACCTTGACCTTAGCCTGACGGCTGCCGTCGGGGAAGAGACCCGACTGGGACTGGGCCAGGGTCAGCGTGGCGTGAGCAGCCGCATCGCCCAGCTCGAAGAGCGCCGTGCTGTTGAGGTTGTTGATGGTGTCGCATGCCTGGTGGTAGCAGTGGTCGTACGCCTCACCAGCGGTGCCTCCGTAGACGGCGGCTTGTTGAACGGTCTTGATGCCCTCGGCGCCGCTGAAGAGTCCACCGGCCGGGATGCCGACAGCAATGAACGGCCCGTAGTCGGAGCGGCCATCGAAGGCGGTCGGATCCGACGCCAGACCCTGGTCAGCAAAGTACTTATTGAAGACGTCCTCGATGGCAGCGGATCCGGGCGGCCCAGCGACTGGAGTGTCTGAGCCGTTACCGTCGTAGACGAACCGGACATAGTTGGGCGAGCCCACCATGTCGAAGTTCAGGTTTGCGTAGATCTCTTCAAGCTGGTTGCTGGTCAGGCTGTCCACATAGTGCTGAGAGCCAAGCAGGTTAAACTCTTCGGCACCCCAGAACGCGAAACGCACCTGCCGCTGAAGTTTGTTGGTGTACTTCAACGCCGCCAGTTGTTCCGCGATCTCGAGGATCGTTGATGTCCCGCTGCCATTGTCATTGATCCCAGGTCCGGCGGTCACCGAGTCGAGGTGCGCACCGACCACAATGGTCTGGCCCTTGATCTTGCCCTCTGGTGTGTCGGCGATGACGTTGACGGTCTGCCGGTTGGGATCAGTCTCGGTGGAGGTAAAGACACGCGCCGTCACCGGGCCACTTTGTGTCTCGCTGTACAGGGATGCGGCGTCGCCAAAGCTAAGCCCGACCGTCGGTATCGCCTGGGGCGTGCCGAGCGTGCCAATTAACAGGTCCTGACGACCAGGTTGGCCCTCGTTGAAGATAATCACTGCGGCGTAGCCGGCAGCAGTGGCATTGGCGACCTTCTGTCCGAATGTGCAGGTGCCGCGTTGAATGAGCGCGATTGAGTGGTTGTCGGGAGGGCTCGGAAAATCAGCCGCTTCGCAGCCTGACGTACTACTGGGCGTTGGACTGGGCGGGATCACGATGTCATTGGTGGGAATCACCTGGCCGGTGACGTCTCCGCTGCCCGAGTAGGTGAAGGTCCCTGTCTCAAAGTTCCGAGCGGTGGGAGACACCTCAGAGAGTTCAGCGGGTTCCAGCGCGCGGAAGAACGGAAAAGTAAAGGTTTGCTTGTGGACCTTGTAGCCGGCCTTGCGCAGCGCCTTGGCCACATAGTCGGCCGAAGCATCGAAGCCAGCCGTGCCTGAGGCGCGGATACCCTCGTTGTCGTTGGCTATCCTTTGGAAAGCTCGCTCATGCTGCAAGATGCCGCTCACGGTAACGGCGTCGCGGAGCTTTTGGGTGTCGACCGTGTCAACAGCTGATGCTTGTGTTGGCGAGAGCAGACTCGCCGACAGCAGGACGGTCACGCCCGCCAGTGCAATTCTTCGCACGTAGATCCCCCGTCGTTTGATTGTGGAACGCCCAGAGTGTGACACAACCGTGATGCTGAATGTGGGGTTTCTCCGGCAAAGGCGATTTTCCGTGCCTACTTCTTCTCGCCGATCTCGCGTACGGCAACGGCGACGGCTGGGGCAACCGAGGCGTCAAACACGCTGGGAATGATGTAGCTCGGGTTCAGCTGACCAGGGGCTACTTGGTTCGCAATTGCATTTGCGGCCGCAGACAGCATCTCGTCGGTGATGTCGCGCAGTCCGCCATCCAGCAGGCCACGGAAGAACCCAGGGAAGGCGAGCACGTTGTTGATCTGATTGGGAAAGTCGCTCCGTCCCGTGGCCACAACTGCCGCATGCCGTTGTGCCTCCATCGGGTCGACCTCTGGGACGGGGTTGGCGAGGCCGAAGACGATCGCATCCTTGGCCATGTTGGCGACGTCCTGCTCGTCGAGCAGGTTGGGGGCTGAAACTCCGATGAAGACGTCAGCGCCGACCAGCACCTCCTTCAGCGAACCCGAACGCTTTTCCGGGTTGGTGTTCTCCACAAGCCAGCGCCGCATGTCAGATGAGCCCTCGGGTGAGTCGTACACAGCGCCCTTGCTGTCACAACCGATGATCATGGTCGCGCCTTGCCTCTTCAGAAGCCGGATGATCGCCGATCCTGCAGCACCGACGCCTGAGATGACGAACCGTACATTGGCGATGTCCTTGCGGACCACCCGAAGTGCGTTGATCAGAGCAGCCAGAACGACGATCGCGGTGCCGTGCTGATCATCATGGAATACCGGGATATTCAACTCGGCGCGCAGTCGCTCTTCTATCTCGAAGCAACGCGGCGCGGAAATGTCCTCCAGGTTGACCCCGCCGTAGACCGGAGCAATCGCCTTGACGATCTCCACGATCTTGTCTGAGTCCTGAGTGTCCAAACAGACGGGCCAGGCGTCCACCCCGGCGAATCGCTTGAAGAGAGCCGCTTTGCCTTCCATCACCGGTAGGGCGGCCTCCGGTCCTATGTTGCCGAGGCCCAACACTGCGGAACCGTCGGTAACGACGGCGATCGTATTTCTCTTGATCGTCAGGCGGCGGGCATCAGCGGGGTTCTCAGCGATCGCCAGGCACACCCGGGCCACTCCCGGTGTGTATGCCCGGGACAAGTCATCGCGGTGCTTGAGCGGGACCTTAGACGTCACCTCGATCTTGCCACCCAAGTGCAGTAGGAAGGTACGGTCCGACACCTTCCGCACACTGAAGCCGTCAAGCGCGGCGATTGCCTTCGTGATCGACTCCGAATGCGCCACATCGCTGGCATTGCAGCTGACATCGACGACCAGCATGTTCGGATGCGACTCGGCGACGTCCAGCGCGGTGATCGCGCCGCCCGCCTCAGCCACGACGCTCGAGAGGCGGGCGGTTGCTGCCGGATCAGTCGGCGCCTCTACTCGGACAGTGATCGAATAGCCAGGACTCGGCGTAGGCATCTTTGACTCCCATGTGAGATGCGGACATTCCGCGCGAAGGACTCTATCCGACGAGCTCCGTAGCCCGTTGAATCAGTAGTCTTCCGCTATGGCAGTGCTCACGCTTGGCCCGGTGCTGCCACGTGAGCGGCAGAGCCATCGTGGACCGCTGACAGCATGTTTGTGTCTGCTCCTGATTGTCATGATCAGCTCATCCGGCCTGCTGGTGCGCAGAAATCTCGACACGACAATCCCCCTGCATGCGGCAGCTGTCGCAGTCGGCCGCGGCGGTGCTCTTGTCGAAGTCGCTGCCACCGATGCCCTGGTCCCTGGCAGCAGGGTGCTCGCCGGAATGCCGGACAGTGTCGACTTGGCAATCGAACAGGCTGCATGGCTTGCGGCCGGGACCATCCCGCGGGTGAATGGATTTGACGGCATGGTGGCCACGGCACTTCTCGACCTGCATGTATTGAGCCGGCCGTACGGTGTTCCGGTCGCTGGATGGAGTCCATCGTGGCGCTACGTGTGGCCGCGGGATTCAGCGCTGGCAGCATCCGCGCTGGCCCGTACCGGGCACGCTTCCGACGCTGAACGGATTGTGGACTTCCTGCAGCGGGTGCAACCGGAGTCGGGATTGTTCCAGGCCCGCTATCTGCCCGATGGCAGCGGCGTTCCGGATGCTCGGGGCGTAGAGCTGGATGGCGTCGGTTGGGCTTTGTGGGCAACTGGACAGGTGGCCGCCGAACTCTCGGGCAGTGATCGTAAGGCGTTCGTGCAACGGCATCGGATGCTTGTTGACCACAGTACGCAAGCAGCGCTGCGGTCGATCGACAACCGATCTTCGCTGCCTCCCCCCTCGACTGACTATTGGGAGGTCAAGGAGATTCGGTTGACTTTGGCCACCGCGGCCCTACTCTGCGCCGGTCTGGGGGTCGGCGCGGAGCTCTACGGAGTGCTGGGGGACGTTCAGGCAGCCGACCGGGCCGCAGGCGGCGCGCATCGGCTGCGAGACGCGATCAAGACAAACTTCGGAAGAAATGGCTATCCGCGGCACCTTGGAGGACGCGGCGACAGCATAGACCTGGGAGTCGATTTTCTGCTGCCACCGTTCGGCTCAACCGTCGAACCTGCAGTGCTCGAGGCCTGGGACCGAGCACCACAGTTCATGTCGCGTCCCGGCGGAGGTCTGGCTCCTGGCGGGTCGTGGCGCCGGGACGGTGTCAGCTGGACGAACGCGACCGGCAGCCGGGCAATGACCGCAGCATTCCTCGGCCATCGTGATGAGGCGATTGCGCGGTTGCGGTGGCTTGATCAACACCGGACGGCTGCAGGTTCACTGCCGGAGAAGGTCTTGGCCGACGGCCAGCCCGCCTCCGTGTCACCGCTCGCCTGGACGGCGGCGGCCGTAGTGATCACGGCAGATCAGCTGGCCTCATAACGCCGCATCGGTCGGCTCAGAGGTCGAGTAAGGGTGAGCGGGTCGTAGAAGCACGCATCGCGGGCGGCCAAAACAGCCCCGCCGACAACCCTGGATACATTCTTTTCGACGGCGACGACCTTGGTCGCAGCGAACGCTGGGATCGCCAGCCGATGGGCAATGCGCTCCTCAACAGATGGCATCAGGTGCGCGCTCAAAGCGGCCAGATAGCCGCCAAGCACGACAGTGTCCGGATTGACGACACCGATAACATCGTCAATCGCATCACCTAAGGCCGCCCCCGACCGCTTGAGCACCTGGAGCATCGCAGCTTGGCCTTCATCGCTCGCCTCGACGATCTTCCGGATCGCGTCCTCAGGTCGTTCGTCGACCAGCCGAGCTGCTTCATCAGCCGGCATTAGGTCGCCGGCAGTCAGCAGGCTGCGGGGACCGATCAACGACTGCAGACAGCCGTTTCGCCCACAGGAGCAGGCCGGGCCTGATGGATCGACGTTGAGATGGCCGAAGTCGCCAGCACCACCACCTGCGCCATGGAAAATCTCGCCACCGATGATCAGGCCGCTGGCGATGGCGCGTAAGCCGCCGAAGTAGGCCGCAATCGCGTCCGGGCGCAAGCCAAGCTCGATCCGGACGGCATGCAAGGCCGCCAGCTGGCAATCGTTGGTCACCCCGACGTGAGCGCCCTCAATGCCCAAGTCGCTGAGTGTCGTGCTCACTTTGGCGCTTAGCGGAAAGTCTCGCCATTGCGGACTCTCCGCCCAGCCCACAGTCGCCCGATCTTCAGCTATGTAGCCCGGTACCCCAATTTCGACAGCTATCAATTGCTTGTCAGGTGGCAGCTGACCAAGCTGGGAACGCAGCTGAGCGCGCAGGGCCGCGAAGCCGACGTCTGGGTCCGCCCGACGGAGGTTAGCCGCTACCCTGTCCCGCCACAGCTCGCGCCCTCCCAAAGTTGCGGCCGCGAACCGGAATCCATCGAGGTCGACGTGCACACCGAGGACGCACCACGGCTCACCGTCGAAGTCAATGGGACGAGTTGGTCGCCCAGCTCCGGGCCGGCGAATCGGATCGAGCTCCTTCACGATCCGACGCTCCCTGAGCTCACCAATCAGGTCGGTCATCGTTGAGATGCCGAGCCCGCAGCCGCGCGCGATGTCGTGACGGCTGCTAGCTCCATGGTCGCGAACGTAGCGAAGGATCTGGGTCAGATTTCCTTGGCGTAAATCCCCCGAACCTCCGCTGCGGCGAAGCCCCATATCCGGGGTTAGCCCAGCTGGCATGGTGTGATGGTAGCCGTTCCAGACGATGCGGACAGGAAAACGAAAAACAATCTGACAATCACGCGGCTGAGGCAGGTTGCGCCGTTATTCCTTCACGTGAATTATTCGCTGAAGTCGCAATATGCCCTTGTACGGTTGGGAAGTGGGCGGTCTCGAACACTACCAGTACCTGTTGTTGATGGCCTGCTGCTTGTTGATCACGCTGCCGCTGGAATTCATTTTGGGCGCCCGGGTCTATCGACGGTTTGTTGGTTTGGCATTCGCAATAATTCCCGTGTTGATCATCTTCTCGATCTGGGACATTGTCGGGATTCTGCGTTATCACTGGAGCTACAGCCCTCGTTTCACCACCGGTTGGAAGTTGATCTTCGGCATGCCGATCGAGGAGCTGGTGTTCTTCATCGTGGTACCCATCTGTGGCCTGCTGACCTATGAGGCCGTGGGTCACGTACTCGGTCTGATACAGCGAAGATCAGAAGTCGGCGAGTCAGGTCCTCATGCCTGAGTACACGCTGCTTACCGTTATTGCGCTAGTGGCTGTGGTCGCCGCGGAGCTGATCTACTTCAAGTCGGGGATCTTCAGGACGGCCCAGTACTGGTGGACGATGGTGATCATCTTTGCGTTTCAGATACCGGTGGATGGGTGGCTCACCAAGCTCTCTGCTCCAATCGTGATCTACAAACCGGACGAGATTCTCGGGCTGCGTGCACCCTGGGACATTCCCATCGAGGACTTCGGCTTCGGATTCGCCATGGTCACGCTCGCTATCCTGCTTTGGCGCCGGTGGCTGGATCGCGGGTCGTTACCCGAGGAGGCTGGTTGACTGTGACCACCATGATCACGAGCGAGGACGTCGCAGCAGCCTTCGATGAGGTCGCACCTCGCTACGACCTGATGGTGGCGCTGAACCCCGGATACCACGCACACCTGCGGGCAGCCGCGAACGCCTTGATGGAGTGGCTGCCACCGATGCCCGCGCTACCGAGCGAGGGGCCTCCAGCTCGCATTCTTGATCTTGGCTGCGGATCCGGTGCATCAACCCGTGCCATGCTGCGTGCTGCCCAGGCAGTCGGGCTCCGCTCTCTGATCGTGGGTGTGGACGCATCGCCGGCCATGCTGGAGCAGGCGCGCGCCAAGCAGTGGCCCGCGGGCGTACGGTTCGAGGTTGGCCAGGCCGAGAGGATTGCCTCCTCACGCGACTCATGGGGGATTGGGGATCACATCGACGGAGCCTTCGCGGCTTACCTGTTCCGCAACGTCGCCGACCGGGATGCAGTGCTCGCTGGTGTGTTTGACCTGCTTGCCGAGGGTGGGGTGTTGGTCGTTCAGGAGTACTCGATCGCCGGGGCCCGTCGCTGGGCGCAGGCGGTCTGGACCGCGGTGTGCTGGCTTGTCATCATTCCGCTTGGCTGGCTGACCTCCCGGCGAACCCGGCTCTATCGCTACCTCTGGCTGAGTGTGCGGTCCTTCGAATCAATCCAGACCTTTGTCGATCGCTTGTACCGCGCAGGATTCACCGATGTCGAGGTGCGCACGGCTTCGGGCTGGCAGCGCGGGATTCTGCATACGCTCAGGGCGCGCAAGCCTGCGGCCACTTCATGATCATGAGGCGAAGCGGCGGTCGTTGGCAACCTGGCCGCGATGCTCGCGCCGTTTGTCACCCGGCGGCGCCAGGCACTGCACGTTTGACCGCCGCATCCCAGCCGGTCGTCGTGGCAGGTGGCGGCATAGCTGGCATCGCGGCTGCCGTGGGTCTGGCCGAACGTGCCGTGCCCGTGATCATGATCGAGCCGAATGACCAGCTCGGTGGGCGGGTTCGTTCCTGGCCGGTCAGCCATGCTGGTGATCAAGTCACCATGAGCCGTGGCTTTCATGCTTTCTTCCGCCAGTACTACAACCTCCGGGAACTGCTGCGACGAGTCGATCCTGATCTTCAGTCTTTGGTGGAAGTCCCGGACTATCCGCTGATCTTGGCGGACGGCCACACCGATTCCTTCGCCTCGATCCCACGGACTCCGCCGCTGAACATAGCGGCCTTCGTAGCCCGGAGCCCATCGTTCGGGCTTCGTGACCTTGCTGCAGTGAACGTACCGGCAGCGCTGGAGCTCCTGGACGTCGATTTCCCCGGCACGTTCTCTCGTTATGACGGTGAGAGCGCGACCGATTTCCTTGATCGACTTCACTTTCCCGCCAGTGCGCGGCACCTTGCACTGGAGGTTTTCTCGCGCAGCTTCTTTGCCCACCCCGACGACTTCTCAGCCGGCGAGCTCGTCGCCATGTTCCACGCCTATTTTCTCGGCTCAGCGGAGGGACTGATCTTCGACGTACCGCGAGACGACTACGACGGCTGCCTCTGGTCGCCGCTTCGGCGCTATCTGGAACGCCTCGGCGCCGATGTGCGTACGCGTGAAAGCGTCGCCTGGATTGACGCAAGTCAAGAGGTGCCGCGGATCGGGCTGCGATCCGGCGCGGAGATTGAGGCCAGTGGCCTCGTCATAGCGACCGATCCAGCAACGACGCGCCAGCTGACGCATGAGTGCGGCATCGATGATGACGCGTGGCGAGGTCGGGTCGCGGCAATGCGTACTGCGCCGCCCTTTGCGGTGTGGCGGCTATGGCTGGATCGGCTCGTCGCCCAGGAGCGCCCCGCCTTCCTCGGCACGAGCGGCTTCGGCCCGCTGGACAATGTGTCGGTGCTGGAACGCTTCGAGGACGGCGCCCGTCGCTGGTCGGCGGCTCACGGCGGTTCGGTTGTCGAGCTGCATGCCTACGCGCTGGTCGAGCGGCCGGATGCGCGTGAGCTGAAGGACCGGCTACGTGCTGAGCTTCATCGGGTCTATCCAGAGCTTGCAGCGGCCGCCCTCGTCGCCGAGGAATGGCTGATCGATGAGGACTGCCCGCTGTTGGACACCACGCCCTGGGAGCAGCGGGCGGCCGTTGACACGCCGCACCTGCGGATCGTGCTAGCTGGCGACGGCATCCGCTGCGACCCTCCGGTCGCCCTCATGGAGAGGGCTGCAACGACCGGATTCCTGGCCGCCAACCAACTGCTCCATATATATGGTGTGGCCGGCCACGATCTCTGGACAGTTACGATGCGCTCACGTCACCGCATGGCCCCATTACTGCATCGCCTCCTGATGCGTATAGCTCAGCCAGGAAACTCCCCGCGTTGGCGCAGCTCGTAGCGGCGTTCCGCGTACGCGAGGTCGTCCACCCAGAGTTTCCGAGCGGTACGCCGAATTCCGGGCCGCAGGAGGGGCGACAGCCAGCGCGCGACCTGAAAGCCGGGGCGATCCGAGTACGCAATGGTGGCTTCGGTGACCATGGTGCGCGGGCGGCCGTCCGGCCCAATACCGAGCGGCGTGGCGTGCGTCTCGACCACGCTGCCACTGCCCTCGCCTTCGGTGATGTGCATGACGATCGTCCGGCTGTCCGCGCAGGTGAACTCGGCTCGCACCGGCACACCCCAGGTCCTACTCAGCCGGAACGTCACGTCCACCACCAACACCTGATCATTACTGGCCAGGTCATCAACAACGAGATGTGAGAAGGCGTACGGGTGGAACCACGAGCCGTGCCATGGGTCGAGCCGATTGGCGATCACGTCCTCGGGTTCGCAGATGCCTGAGTTGGTGATTACTGCGCTCACTGAGTCAATCAACGGCGGGCGTGTAGCGAGCGCGGGTCGATCAGTCGGTTCCTCGCCTTCAGTCGGCAGCCCCACCCAGAGCAGCACGCCGTCGTCGTACGCCCGATAAGGACTCCAACCTTGATCACCATTCTGGGTCAGCGCGAGGCCGTGCCAGCGGCAGTACATGGTGCCATCGACCACAGGGCACTTATCCAGCAACGCGCCGAGGTGCGGACACGCACCAGGCCCGGCGATCAGCTCCCCCGCGGAGTTGCGCCAGAACACGACCTCGCGGCTAGCGACGATGCGCGCCACCGACTCCGCGCCCCCAACTTCGCCACTGCCGCCTGCGACGTACCAGCCGCCAGCATTGCGCGATTGTGCCGTCCGCAGCGCTGCCGCAATCCGTGCCGGTTTGGCGAGCCGCCAGGTTGAAGCTATGCGGTTCTGCGCCGGTTGTGGAATGCGTGCAATTGGGAGCCGGTGCCGCAGGGTCGGCCTCGGGACTTGCGCCAGCGGGCTAGTAAGTGTCCTGAGCGACATCGGTCATGCTCCTTCGCCTGGTAGGTGCCGCTTGCCCCTTCGGCCTGCGAGGGCCTGTCACAATCATGGGGGCGAGTCATTGCCTTACGCCAAGTGGTACCCGGGCTGGACGAGGCCGCAGGTCTTTCCACGTTTGATACCAGCCTGCGAACGGCGGCCTGCGCAAATCCCTGCATCACGCAAGCTGGGTCATGTATGCGGGCTGTTTTAGTGGCGCCTGCGGTACTGCAGCCAGCAAGACCGACCTGAAAGATCACCTACAGAGGGAACTGCTGATGGCTCAAGAGGTGTTCTCAATCCTTGCCGTTTGTACTGGGAATGTCTGCCGCTCGCCGGCCGTTGAGCGCGTGCTCGCCCGCAAGCTGGGGCCGACGGTGAGCGTCAGTTCTGCAGGCACCCATGCGTTGGTGGGCCATCCGATCGCAGCCCCCATGGCGTCACTGCTGCGGGACAGTGGCGTTGAGCCGGATCCATTCTCTGCGCGGCGCCTGTCGGTGCAGATGCTCAAGGAAGCGGACTTGGTATTAGCCATGACGCGTGCTCATCGTGGCATCGTCGTTGACCTGTGGCCGGCGGTCGTCCGTCGCACGTTCACTTTGCGAGAGTTCGCCAGACTGCTGAGCTGGGTCGATCCATCGGCGCTGGCGGCGGGGACGCCAGGCGAGCGACTGAGAGCAGCAATTCCTTTGGCTACCGCGGAGCGAGGCAGGGAGCGGACGCCGCCGGATGAGGATGACGTTGTTGACCCGTTCCAAATGGGCAGCGCA
>JBKOZG010000265.1:0-17381 GCA_046725775.1 Actinomycetota bacterium
CCTCACAGACGCCGAGCGCAACCCCCGCCATCGGCGGCTGATCCTCGAGGGCCAACCACCCCCTGTCGGAACCTACGTTCATCGTGACCCCCAGATCAGTCATTTGCCCCTTTGGCCCAGAGGAGGCTACCGAGCAGATCCACTCACCCACGGGCGCGCCAGCGGGCGAGCCGGCCTCGCTGCCCAATTGCTCGGAGACGTTCCTCGGTGTTCAGTCGCTGGTCCTCAGGTGTCACGATGAGCAGTTCATCGCCGGCCTGGATCCGCTCCCGGCCATCCGGAAAAAAGGGCCGGTCGTTGCGGATGATCAAGGACACCACGGTGTCCTTGGCAAGCCGAAGCTCACTTACTTCGACACCGATCAGGCGGGACTTAACGGGGATGCGGACCTGCAGCAGATCGGCAGAGATCTTGTCGAGTGGCGCGACCTCTACCTCCACATCTTGAGCCGATTCGTCATCGAACAGCCCGAGCCGACGGGCGAGGAAGGGCAATGTCGGACCCTGCAGGCAGGTGAAGACGATGACGAAGACCAGCACAACGTCGAAAAGGTCCTCTGCCCCCGGGACTTCCTGAGCGAGTGGGATCGTGGCCAGCACGATCGGTACGGCTCCGCGCAGGCCCGCCCAGGAAAGGAACACCTGATGCCGGGCCGGGATCTTGAACCACACAGCACACGCCGCGACTGTGGAGGGGCGGGCGACAAAGGTCAGGAAAAGACCTGCCGCAACCGCGATCACGGCGGCACGAGGCGTCACCCGGTCCGGGAAGGCCAGCAGGCCCAGCATGACGAAGAGGCCGATCTGGGCGATCCAGCCAATGCCCTCCACAAAGGAGCGGGTCGCCGCGCGGTGCGGCAACTGGGCATTCCCGAGGATCAGCGCGCACACGTACACGGCCGCAAACCCGCTGGAGTGGATGAGCGCGGCGATGCCGTAAGCGAAGACGGTCCATACCAAGATCGCGAGTGGATAGAGCCCAGAAGAAGGCAGCGCGACGCGACGCAGGATTTGGGCCCCGAGCCATCCAAGACCGCCACCGATGGCCAGACCACCAAGCAGCTCAAGCACGATCAGGCCCATCAGGCCAAGCATGCCGAGCTCCATGGGCTGGCCTACGGCGAACGAGCTCGCCAGCATCACCAGCAGCACGGTCGGCGCATCATTAAGACCTGACTCAGCTTCCAGCGCGCCCCGCAACGAGTGTGGGATGGGAACAGTACGGAGCACGGAAAAGATTGCGGCAGCATCTGTTGGGGACGTGACTGCGCCGAGCAGCATCGCAATCCAGATCGGCAATCCGAGAACGTAGTGCCCAAAAAGGGTCATCAGGCCGACGCTGATTCCGACACCGACTGTGGCCAGCAATGCCGCCAAGATGGTCGAGGACCGGATGTCGCTCCACCTCGTGGTAAGACCGCCCTCGGCGAGAATCACGACGAGGGCGGCAAAGCCGAGCGCCTGCGCCAGATCGGCATCGTCGAATGGAATCCCGATGCCGGATTCGCCCATCACCAGGCCGAGACCGAGAAACAGTAGCAGGGACGGCAGACCAACGCGAGCGCCGATGCGCGCAGCGATGATGGCGGCGATCAAGACGACGGCACCCACCAGAAGGATGACGTCGATCTCAATCATGCGCACATCCTTCCGGATGGATCCGGTCGGCGGCCCGTTTCTTCGGCAGGATTGCGCGAAGGTGATGCAGCAGGTCAGGAGTCGCGACGCGACCGGGCTCGTCGTTTGCCCTCGTGCATGGCCTGGACTCGGGCGACGGGAATGGTGTGACCTTCTGCCACTAGATCGGCGTTTAGCTGCTGCGCTGGCGGCATGCGGTCCTTCCACGGATCGGCCCCGTCCAGCAGCCCGGCAGCGTTATGGATAGTGAAATCCGCCGGAAGCACCTGGTCGAGGTCATCCCAAGCAACCGGGAACGAGACAGGTACGCGGGGCCGGATCCGTGGACTGTACCCGGCAACGACGGTGGCGCCACCAACACGTGTCGAGTCAAGGAATACCTTGCCCTCCCGCTCCTCCTTGACGAAAGCAGTTGTGCCCAGATCCGGATCGATCCGCTCGGCGCGGCTGGCCACCGCACGAGTGGCTGCGGCCACGTCCTCCGGTGAGGATCCAACCACGAGCGGCACGAATATATGCAGGCCTTTGGCGCCACTCGTCTTGACCGCGCCAGCCATCCCCACCTCGTCCAGCGCCTGACGGACCAGCTGGGCAGCCTGTACGACTACTGCAAAATCCGCTCCCTCCGGCGGATCGAGATCGAGCACGAAATAGTCGGGGTGCTCCGGATGGGCGAGCTTGAAGAGCGTGACGTGGTACTCCACGGCCCGTTGGTTGGCGAACCACAGCAACGTACGGCGGTCGTTACACAAGGCGTAGGAGACTTCCCGCCGAGACGCCTCGGCCCAAATCGATGCTCTGGGCACCCAGTCCGGTGTGTACTTGGGAAGGTTCTTCTGCATGAAGGGCGGTTGACCTGGGCGGATCCGGATGACAGATAGCGGTCGCTCAGTCAGGCAGGGGATGATGCGATCCTGTACCGCATCGAAGTAGTCGACGAGATCCCGCTTGGTCGCGCCCGCCCCATCGAACAGCTCCTCATCGAGGTGGGTGAAGGAGACGTCATCTGGCAGTTTGCTTGCGCCGCTCATGGATCAATCATCACCGGAGCGTGCCCCCAGCGTTGGTGGACCCGCGTGCGGGCCGATCTGGGAAGTTCTCCGGGAAGTGGCACGCCACCTGATGCCGAGGCAGCAGCTCGACCAGTGGCGGCTCCTGGGTCCGGCAGATTTCCTGCGCCTTCCAGCACCGGGTGTGGAACCGGCACGCAGGTGGTGGTGCGATCGGGCTGGGCACGTCACCAGTCAGCAGAATCCGCTCACGCTGCTCGCGGCGTCGAGTGTCCGGCACCGGCACGGCAGACATCAGCGCGACTGTGTACGGATGCATCGGCGCGCCGTACAGCGCCTCGGCGTCGGCCAGCTCGACGATCTTGCCGAGATACATAACCGCTACCCGATCCGACACGTAGCGCACCACCGATAGATCATGGGCGATGATCACGTACGTCAGGTCAAATTCCTCCTGCAGATCCTCAAGCAGGTTGAGGATCTGTGCCTGAATCGATACATCCAGGGCCGAGACCGGCTCGTCGGCAACGATCAGCCGGGGACGCAGCGCTAGGGTTCGGGCAATACCGATCCGCTGCCGCTGACCCCCGGAGAACTCATGAGGGTAGCGGTTGTAGTGCTCGGGGTTGAGCCCGACATCAGCGAGCAGGTCCTGTACCGCCTTCTTGACCCCGCCCGGCGGCGACACGCCCTGAAGGCGGAACGGGGCGCCCACGATCTTTCCAACCGTGTGCCGTGGATTCAAGGAGGAGTAGGGATCTTGGAAGATCATTTGCATTTCACGCCGCAGCGGGCGTAACTGCGCATCCTTCAGATGGGTGATATCGCGGCCCTCAAGCGTGATCTTTCCCCTGGTCGGCTCCAGGAGGCGGGTCAGCAGGCGGGCGGTTGTGCTCTTACCGCACCCCGATTCACCAACGATCGAGAACGTTTCCCTTCGCCTGACCGCGAAGTTCAGCCCGTCCACCGCCTGGACGGCCCCAACCTGACGGCGCAAGATCCCGGCACGGATCGGAAAGTGCTTGATCAGCCCTTCGACAGTGATCAGGTCCGAGTCCTGCTCGGCGCCCGCCGCCGCAGGCCCTTGCGCGGGTGCGGTCACAGCTTCGGCACAATCTCTTGTTCCCAGATCTGCTCGCGATCGGTCTGGGACAGATGGCAGGCCACGGTGTGGCCGGGCTCGATGGGAGCCAGTTCGGGACGCACCTCCTCGCTGAGACCGAGGTTTCGCGCAGCGTATTCACAGCGAGGGTGAAAGGGGCAGCCGGGCGGCACATTGATCAGGCTGGGCGGCGTGCCCTGGATCGCGAGCAGCCGCTCACTCCTTGGCCGGTCAAAGCGCGGCACCGACCCGAGCAGGCCCCAGGTGTAGGGGTGAGCTGGCCGGTTGAACAGCTGGTCCGCGCTGCCATACTCCATCGCGCGACCCGCGTACATCACCAACACGTCGTCAGCGAGCTCGGCAACGACGCCGAGGTCGTGAGTGATCAGCATAACGGCGGAATTGAATTCGGATTGCAGGTCGCGGATCAGGTCGAGGATCTGCGCCTGGACGGTCACGTCGAGCGCGGTGGTCGGTTCGTCGGCGATGAGCAAGGCGGGATCACACGACAAGGCCATGGCGATCATGGCCCGCTGCCGCATCCCACCTGAGAACTGATGCGGGTAGGCGTCGACGCGGCGGCTCGGCTCGGGAATCCCTACCCTGCCGAGCATGTCAATGGCGTGCTTGCGCGCCACCTTCTTGTTCACCGGGTTGTGGATGCGGTACGCCTCGATGATCTGGTGACCCACTGTGTAATAAGGGTTCATCGCTGAGAGCGGGTCCTGAAAGATCATGGCCATCCGCTTCCCGCGCAGGCTGCGGACATATTCCGGACTCTTCGCCAGCAGATCCTCTCCTTCGAGATAGATCTCACCGCTCAGCTGGGCGCCTGGCCGGGTCTGCTCCGAAGCCGGCCTCGTGTGCAAGCCCATGATCGCCAGACTGGTAACGCTCTTGCCTGACCCTGACTCGCCCACGATGCCGAGCGTTCGGCCGCGGTCGAGAGCGAAACTCAGCCCATCTACAGACTTCACCAACCCGTCATCGGTCGGGAAATGCACTCGAAGATCAACAACCTCCAGGAACGGCTCTTGCTCGGCCTGCCCTGGATGACGGGTGACTAGGTCACGCAGCGCGGATGTCGTCATTCGAGCCGCACCCGGGGATCGATGACGCCATATAGAAGATCAACAATCAAGTTGGCGATGATCACGAAGGAGCCGGCGACGAGGGTGACGCCGAGAATCTTCGGCAGATCGTTACTTACGATGCCGTCGTAGGCGTACTTGCCCAGACCGTTGAGCGAGAACGTCTTCTCGGTGAGCACCGCACCCCCGAGCAACAGCCCAACGTCAAGGCCAAAGATGGTGAGGACGGGGGTGAGGGCCCCCCGCAGCGCGTGCTTGAGAATCACAGTCCGCTCGGGCAGTCCCTTAGCCCGCGCGGTGCGGATGTAGTCCTCGGTCATGGTCTCCAACATGCCAGCCCGGGTCAGCCGGGCGTACTGGGCGGAGAACAGAAAGGCAAGGGTGATCCAGGGCAGCAGCAACGAGTACGCCCACTGCGCAGGGTTTTCAGAGAAGGGGACGAACGTGCCGCCAGGCGCAGTGATACGAAGCCGGTAGCTGAAAAATGCCAGCGAGATCAGGCCGGTGAAGAAGATCGGCAGCGACACCCCGGCCAGCGCAGTCCCCATGGCGCCCCGGTCGAACACCGACCCCCGCCGCAGGGCCGAAATCACTCCCACGGAGACACCAGCGACCAGCCAGATCAATGACGCCCCGACCACCAGCGAAATGGTCACTGGGGCGCGATCGAGCAACTCAGGCCACACGGGCTGCCTGGTGATGAAGGAGTATCCCAGACACGGCGCTGGGCAATGTTCGGTTCCCTGGCCGTAGTCGTACTCGGCGCCGACAAAGACGCCCTTGAGCCAGTGCCAGTACTGCACGGGCACCGGATCGAGGAGCCCAAGCCGTTCCGCAGTCAGGTGGACCGTCTCGGCGGTAGCGGCCCGCCCTACGTATCGTGCCGCCAGCGTTTCCGGGGTCGCCCCACCCAGTCGTGGCACCAGGTAAAAGATCGAGAAGGTGACGACGCTGAGTACGAACAGCAGAACCACTGCCCACAGCAGGCGCCGCACGATGTAGGCGAACACGTCACCCCCTTAGATGATCATGCGCGTACAGCCTGTCGCGCGTCCTCCGACGGGCTCAGGCGCAGATATCCTCCTGTCCGAAGATCATGTGCGCTGAGCCTGTCGAAGCGCCCTTCGACGGGCTCAGGGCGCACATGATCGTTTGCCGGTGCTACTTCTGGGCGCCTAGCCCGAGGTAGTCGTACTCCCCGTAGGCATCAGTGACGTAGATGTTGGTGGCATTCTTCGACCGCACCAGCAGGCTCTTGGAGTACACGCCTGGGTAGATGACGGCCTCCTCCATGACCCGCTTGTCAATTGCGCCCCAATCCTGGTTGCGCTTGTCCGCGTCGAGTTCGGTCAGGGCCTTGTCGAGCATCTGATCGACCTCAGGTATGCGGACACTGGTATTGGAGGAGCCACCGGTCTCGCGAATGACCCGCGAGTCGACGATCTGGGACAAGAAGCCGAACCCATCAGGCCAGTCGGCCGCCCACCCGTTGACGCAAAGCCCGAGCTTGTTCTTCACCACATACGGCGGGAGGCCGGCGTACTGGGCGAAGTAGTCGCCCTGCGGGTACGGCTTCAGCGTGAGCTTAATGCCAACTCGACCCAGCGCCTGCTGGAACGCCTCAGCAGCGGCCTTCTCCTTCGGCAGATCGGCGCGGTAGGCGATGTTCGTCTCGAAGCAGTTCGGCTGCCCGCAGGCTTCCAGTGACTTCTTCGCCGCGTCAAGATCGCCTTTGTGATCTTGGCCATCGGGGTACAGGTCGAAGGCCTGATAGCCCGGAATGTTCGGCGGCAGGATCGTCGTTGCCAGATCCCCACCGGCAAACTGGCCCCCGTACGCGGCCTGGTAGGCGGTCCGGTCCATGGCGTACATGATTGCCTTCCGGCACTCGATGTTGTCGAACGGAGCAACGGTTGGGTTGATCGAGGTATACCAAAGCCGCGCACCGAGCGGGTTGTCCGAGTTCTCCTTGAGCGTCGGATCCTGCAGGACACGGCTGAGTGCGGCCGGTTGAACGCCAGTCGCGACGACGTCCATGTCGAGGTCGCCGCTGATCAACCTGTTGTCGACGTCATCAGCGTTGACACTGAGGCTGACTTCGATGCGATCAGGGAGCGCCTTGCGATTGGGGTCCGTCGCGGGATCCCACTGATCGTTGCGAACTAGGTTGAAGCTCTTGCCGGGCTGTAGGTCTGCGAACTTGTACGGACCGCTGGAGACAATCGAATTCCGGTATTTGGCGCCAGTGTCCTTGTCCTTGGGGACGGGCATCGTGTTGGGCTGCTGAGCAAGGTAATCAAAGGCTGCGAACGGTTGCTTGCTGTGGAAGACGATCGTGGACTTGTCGGGTGTCTCGATTGCCGAGTCGGTGTTCATGTTCGGTGTCTTGTAGGGACCCTTGTAGCCGCTCGGTAGATCGAGGATGGCCTCCCAGTACGCCGGTCCGTTGGGGAAGGTTGCCTTGTCGGTTGAGCGCAGGATCGCGTATTTCACGTCAGCGGAGGTGACCTCGGTACCGTCGTCGAATTTCACACCCTGACGCAGCTTGTACGTCCAGGTCTTGGCGCCGTTGCTGGACTGGCCAGGGGCCTCAGCGAGATCCGGCACCAGCTGGTTGCCCTCCTTGCCAGGTGCGGACTTGAACATCATGAGCGAGCGGCCGTAGAGCCGCGCGAAATTCCAGGAGTAGGCGTAATAGGTCTCGCCGGGGTCGAGGGTGTCCCAGTCACCGGAGTTCGCGAACTTCAGCGTGCCGCCCTTCTTGTCGGAGGGATTGACGACGCTAGTGGACGCGGCATTGAAGCCGCTCGCGCCGGCCTGGGTCCCAGGCCCTTCCTCCCCACCAGGGCCGCCCCCACCGCAGGCAGCCAGCAACAATGCGGCTGAAACTCCCACGGCGGCCAGGCCCCTAGCTCGCCAGGATCTCGAATGGTTCATTCCTGATTACCTTTCTGATTGTCGGAGGGTCACCCCCGATGTGTTTCTTATCGGTTGGCTCGTGGATCGAGGGCGTCGCGCAGCCCGTCGCCGAAGAGGTTGAAGGCCAAGACAGTGACGAAGATCGCTATGCCGGGCCAGAACATGAAGTGCGGCTGCGTGTAATACACGACCGCGTCGGACAGCATCCCGCCCCAGCTCGGGGTGGGCGGGCGGATACCAACGCCAAGGAAGGACAGCGCCGCCTCGAAGAGGATGTTGGTTGGGATCAGCAGCGTCGAGTAGACCAGGATCGGCGCAATGAGGTTAGGCAGCATTTCTGTCCGGAGGATGTAGCCGCGGCGGGCCCCAATGCTTCGGGCGGACTCAACGAACTCCCGCTCTCTGAGCGAGAGCGTCTGGCCCCGGATGATCCGCCCTATGTAAGGCCAATTGAAGAATCCGATGATGAAGATCAGCAATGTGATCCGCAACTGGTTGCCCTGGAGGCCGAACGCCTGGTCCGGGAAGACGCCGGCCAGGGCGATGGCCAATACCAGCAGCGGGAAAGCCAGAAACACGTCCATCAGTCGGCTGGTAAAGGTGTCGGTCCAGCCGCCGAGGAAACCGGAGATGATGCCGAGAGTGGTCCCGATGAGCACGGACAGCAGCGTCGCCAAAAAGGCGATCAGCAGGGAGATCCGGCTGCCATACACAATCCGACTGAAGATGTCGCGACCGTTCACCGGCTCAATGCCCATGAGGTGATCCCAGCTCATTCCCCCGAAGCGGCCGATCGGCGTCAAAGTGCCGCCAGCTGTGTCGATGAGCTCCTGGTGGAACTCGTTCGGTGGATCCCCGAGGTACTTCACGATCAGCGGCGCGAATATGGCCACCAGGATGAGAAAGATCAGGAAGGCACCACCGGCGAGGGCGACCTTGTCCCGCTTGAGTCGCATCCAGGCGATCTGCCCGAGGGAGCGGCCCTCCGTCGGCCCGGCACCAGCAAGCGCAGCCTCCGGGGCTGCGGTTGCGGCGTCAGCGCCGACCTCCGGCGGTAGCGTCAAGTTTCGCCTCCTACCCTGGTGTGACCATAGCTCTAAAGCCCAGCAGAAGTATCGATTCCGTGGTGGTTGTGATATCAGTGATACGCCGCTCTAGGGCGCTGGAAATCGGGATCGCAGCCCGGCACGGCGGAGGCGCGGCGTCGTCAGTTACTGATCTTGTTCCGTCGGGCGGCAGACCGCCTCTCAGAGAACGGCTGCTGCCGCCTCGCGAAAAAAGCGCGCAACCGGTTGACTCAAGTCCGCTGTTGCTTTGGGCGAGACGCCTCAGTCGTCATCATCGTCGTCCTCAAGCCCAACCAGCCATTCTTTGGCATCGTGGACCTCGTCGGTCTCGAACACCTTGACCTCACCTGGCATAAGCCACCTGAAGGCCTTGACGCTGTTCTCCAACCAATCGGCGTCAGAGACGATCGCCACCTTCTTCCAGGCCTTGCGGTGTCCTGCAAACAACTTGGTGTCGGCCCAGACAGCGCCAGCTGAGTATGAGTCGAAGTCTTTGCCAAGGACATAGAGCAGCCGCACGTCGCCGCGTTCCAGCGCTGCACTCACAGCCGGCAAAAGCACGTCGCGGTAATCGTCCTCAGACACCTTTCCCACGGCTTCTAGACCGATTGTTCCGAGGGGCATGTTCTCGATGACTCTGATCATTTGGCTCTCCGGTTAGACGTTGGCTGCTCGATGGGCTGGCACTTCCCGTTCGGACTGGCGGTGGCGGCGGGATTTGAACCCGCGGAGGGCCGCCCCTCACGCGTTTTCGAGGCCCGCCATCGCGCTGGTCGCAGCATACTGAGGTGCCGGTTCAGGCCAGATCGGTGCCCTTGGGCACCGGGCGGCCGTCCTCGCGCTGTACTGTCCAACGAGAACTCGAACATCATCATCGGATCATCGGGGTGGAGTCTGCCGCAGGTGGCGCGCCGCAGGGGTTGGACCGCCTACCGATTGAAGGAGCTTGTCCTTGCCCACCAGCGAGACGAACTGACGCTCCACGTCCATCCGGCCCGAGGTGACGATGCTTCCAGCGGCGCTACCGATGCACCGCTGCGCACCCTGGCAGAGGCGTCCCGGCGCGTAAACCAGGCCACCGGTGCCGGACCGGTCACCATTGTCCTCGCGGAAGGCATCTACACCATTAACGAGACTGTGGTGTTCAAGCCCGAGCAGCGCACGCTGAACCGCCAGGACCGACTCACCATCCGCGCCGAGGTGATGCCCGACGACGCCGGCTGGGATACCGGACGCATGCCCACCCTCATCCACACCATGCAGCTGCCCGACGACTGGGGCGACCAGGTCGAGGGCTGGCTCGACGGCATGTTGGTCGAGACCAGCCATGTAAGCATCCTGGGGCCCAAGATTTTGGGTGTGCCGCTGGTTGAGAGTCCTCAACGAGGAACGGTGTGGCGCCTGTACGGCATCTCACGGCTGGATGAGGACCTCGACGACCTCGAAGTCGGCCACAGGTCATGGACGCCCGGGACGCCGCCGTGAACGAGCGGCTCTGCCTTCTCCGCGAGGGGGAATCCCAGGTCCTGCGTGTCGCGCTCTGGCGGCTCGCCAATGCATCCTTGGGATTGACCGTTGCGGTGGTCGACACGCCGCCGGTCGGTGTGGCGCAGCCGCAGCCCTGAACAAGGCCGACGGCCGCGCCGGAAAAGGAGGAGAGGAGGAGAAGATGTTGGAACGGCTCGACGGAAAGGTGGCGCTCTCCACCGAGTGGCAGGCCGGCAGATTACTCCCGCGACGTGCGAAGAGACCCACGGGTGTCCTTTCGCGCGAGCGACGCTCGGGCAACGCGCCGCGACGGCACCGGTCGAGGGCGTCGCGACCTAACGGGAGAACCATGTTGATCACCGATATTCCCATCGCCACAATGGAGGGAACGGTCACGTCCCTCGGCGACTATGCGGGCAAAGTTCTGCTGGTCGTGAATGTGGCATCGCGGTGTGGCCTTGCGCCGCAGTACGCAAAGCTTGAAGCATTGCAGCGCACCTATGGCGGGCGCGGGTTCACGGTGCTCGGATTCCCGAGCAACCAGTTCATGCAGGAACTGTCCAGCAACAAGGCGATCAAGGAGTTCTGCTCAACGACCTACGGGGTGACCTTTCCGGTCTTCGACCGGGTTCGCCTGAATGGCCGTCACGAGCATCCTCTCTACACCGAACTGAAGAAAACGAAGGATGCCCGCGGCAAGGCTGGCCGGATCCAGTGGAACTTCGAGAAGTTCCTCGTCCTACCCTCAGGCGAGGTGAAGCGCTTCCGTCCCAAGACCGAGCCCGACGATCCGTCGATCATCGGCGCGATCGAGGCGAACCTGCCGGTCTGAGCGCTCGGTTGCCTCGCTGTTCGCGACCTCCTGGCTGTTGTACCCGAGTCGGCGCCGACCAGGGCTGGCTGGCAGTTCCTCGGTGTGCCCCTCGGCACGTTGTATCAGTGGCGGTACATGCGGATCGGGCTGCCTGCCTACCGCGTGGGCCGGCACATCCGCTATGACCCGGCAACGGTGCGTACTTGGCTGGACAGACATGACGCCTATGGCCGGTAACATCCAGCGAAGCCCTGACGGGAAGTGGCGGGCACGCTATCGCGGCGCAAACCATCGCGAGCACGCCAGGCACTTCGCGCGCAAGCGCGACGCCGAGCGCTGGCTGGCATCGCAGGAGGTCGCCATCGCTCGCGGTGGGTCGACGACCCCTCTCCAAGATCACGGTCGGAGAATGGTTGCCGCAGTGGCTCGCGCGTCAGGTCAAGCTGGAGCCGACCATGATGATCCGCTACGAGGTCGCAGTGCGTCGCCAGATCTTGCCGCGATGGGAGCTCGAATCCCTGCCCCGGATCACCCACTCGGATGTCTCGAGTTGGGTCCACAGCCTCACAGACGAGGGCCTGGCGCCCGCGACGGTTCGCTCCCCGCATCGGGTGCTGTCCCTTGCACTCACAGCCGCAGTCCGAGACGGACGCCTGGTGAAAAACGTCGCCGAGGGCGTACCTCTCCCACGCGTCGTCGGAAAGCCCAAGCGCTTCCTGACCCACGAGCAGGTGCAGGCCATGGCGGAGGCTCGTGCTCAATACGGGACGCTGATCAAGGTACTGGCGTACGCCGGTCTGCGGTAGGGCGTGCTGGTGGCCCTCACCACTCGCCGGGTCAACCTGAAGCGCCGACGGATTGAGGTTGTCGAGGCGATCACGCTGGAGGATTCCGCCGACCGCGGGTACCTTGACTGGTTGATCGAGCCGGTTCGTGACTCTGGCGGTGGGCTCGCCTATGTCGAGCTGTTTTGCCGACCAGGACATTCGGCTGGCCCGCGAGGGCACCCCGCTTCGGACTGAGCACAAGCGCAGTAAGCGAGACGTTGAGGTGGCACGCCAGCGGCTGAACGCTGACGCTGCCCACACGATGAACACCAACGGTGAGTTCTGCTACCCCGACCAGCACCTGCGGCTGGACAACAGCCACCTAGATCAGGGCGAGGCAGCCATACGCATCGCTGACCATCTCGGAATCCGTTTGAACTCGTCCGGGGCCAGATGAGGAAAGGCTCGGGATTGTGCGCACTGGGGCAGGCGCCAACCGGCGGCCAGTCAGATCCAGGGCTGCGCTCGATTGTCTCCGAATAGCGAGTTGTGAGATAGCGGCGCGCCCGCCGGCGAAGCGAGGACCCGCACCGCCTGGCCGAGCGCAGCGAGGCAGCGGAGCAACGCCGTACGCTCCGCGAAGAGTGACGACGGCGGCAGCTCCCAGGGGCGCGACGGGTGCGAGAAGAGCACCGATCGGACAGCTCAGGCCAGCGACTCCTCCCAGGCCCGGTGCAGGGTGGCGTAACGACCGCCGGTTCGCCGGATCAGCTCCACGGGTGTGCCCTGCTCGACCACCCGCCCGTGCTCGAGCACCAGCACTCGGTCGGCGATCTCGACTGTGCTGAGCCGGTGGGCGATGATCACCGCCGTGCGGTCGGCCAGGATCGTCTGCAGGCCCTGCTGGACCAGTCGCTCGCTGGGAATGTCGAGACTGGAGGTCGCCTCGTCGAGGATCAGCACGGCGGGGTCGGCGAGGAAGGCTCGGGCGAACGCCACGAGCTGCCGCTGTCCCGCCGACAGCCGCTCGCCGCGCTTGGCGACGTCGGTGTCATAACCCTCCGGTAGCGAGGTGATGAACTCGTGCGCGCCCACCGCGCGGGCGGCGCCCTCGATCTCGGCCCGGCTCGCCGAGGGCCGACCGAAGGCGATGTTGTCAGCTACCGAGCCGGAGAACAGGAAGTTCTCCTGCCCCACCATCACCACGGCCCGCCGCAGGGCGGTGTCAGCGATGTCGCGGAGGTCGACCCCGTCGAGCCGCACCGCACCGCTGGTCGGGTCGTAGAACCGGGCCATCAGCTTGGCGATCGTCGTCTTGCCGGCTCCGGTGGTGCCGACGAGCGCGACGGTCTCGCCCTCGGCGATCGTCAGGTCGAGGTGCGGAAGGACCGGCCGCTCAGGGAGGTAGCCGAAGGTTAGGTGGTCGAACCGCACCTCACCGCGGACGCGCGGCAAGGGAACGGGGCTCGTCGGCTCCGCAACGCCGGGCCGCTCGGCCAGCACCCCGGACAGCTTCTCCAGCGCCGACGACGCCGACTGGAAGGTGTTGAAGAACTGGCTGATCTCCTGCATCGGCTCGAAGAACATCCGCAGGTAGAGCAGGAACGCGGTCAGCACCCCGATCGTCAGGTCGCCCTCGAGTGCCCGTAGGCCGCCGTAGAGCAGGGCCACCCCGATGGTCACGTTGCCGATCAGCCGGACCCCCGGCATGAAGACCGCGACGAGCCGGAACGACGTCGTGTTGACGTCGCGGTAGCGCATGGCCAGGTCACCGAAGATCTGGGCGTTGCGCGGCTCGCGGCGATACGCCTGGACGGCGCGGATGCCAATCATCGTCTCCACGAACTGCACGATCACCAGTGCCGACGCCTCGCGCACCTTGCGGTAGACCGCGGCCGAGGTACGCGCGAACCAGCGCACGAGCAGCACCAACAGCGGGAAGCACAGCAGGCAGACCAGTCCGAGCTCGAGGTCGAGACTCAACATCAGAACGCCGACCCCGACCATGGTCAGCACGGCGGTCACCAGACCGTCGAAGCCACCGGCCAGCAGCTCGGTGATCGCGTCGATGTCGCTGGTCAGCCGGGACGTGACCCGACCGGAGGTGTACCGGTCGTGGAAAGCCACGTCGAGTCGCTGGAAGTGCGCGAACACGCGGCGCCGCAGCGAGAGCAGCACAGCCTGCCCGATGCGACCGGAAATCCGCAGGAAGCTGATCCGGCCGATCGACTGCAGCACCACGGCGATCACCATGGCGGCGACGATCTCCAGCAGGGTGCGCGCGCTGCCGCCCGCGATGATCGGCGGCAGCCCGCGGTCGATTCCGCGCGCGACGAGCCATGGCAGGCTGAGGCGGGCGGCGTTCTCGACGAGCACCACCGCGATGACCAAGGCCAGGCGCCCTCGGTGGGGACGAAGCAGGTCGGCGAGCAGCCGGCGGCTGCCGTTCTGGGGCGCCGGCGTGAGGCGCTCGGACTCCTTCCCGGGCTCCTCTAGGACGCCGCGCCACTGCTCCCCCGGTCGTGGTTGGGTTTGGGTCGCCGAGCTCACGACGCGACCTCCAGCAACCGGTCGTCCTCGGCGAACTCGGCCGAGAGCAGGTCCCGGTACTCGGGCACGTTGGCCAGCAGCTCAGCGTGCGTGCCGATGTGGGTGATCGTGCCACCCGAGAGCAGGGCGACGCGGTCGGCGAGGAGCACCGTCGACGCGCGGTGGGCCACGACGATGCCGGTCACGCCGCGCAGCACGCGCTGCAGCGCCGCCTCCACCAGCGCCTCGGTGTGGATGTCAAGCGCGGAGAGGGTGTCGTCGAGCACGAGCACCGCTGGCCGGGCGAGCACCGCCCGGGCCAAGGCGAGCCGCTGCCGCTGCCCGCCGGACAGACTCAGTCCCTGCTCGCCGATCCGGGTGTCCAGGCCGAAGGGCAGGTCATAGAGAAACTGCGCCTGCGCCACCTCGATCGCCTGGGCGATGTCGGCGTCGCTCGCGTCCGGCCGGCCGAGCGTGAGGTTCTCCCGCGCCGACATCGAGAACAGCGTCGGATCTTCGAAGGCTGTCGCCACCAACTGGCGCAGACGCAGCAGCCGCAGGTCGCGCACGTCGACCCCGTCGAGAGTGATCCGGCCACGCGTGACGTCCCACAGCCGCGCGATGAGGTTGGTGAGGATCGACTTGCCCGAGCCGGTCGCGCCGACGAGGGCTATGGTCTCACCGGGCCGGAGGTGCAGGTTCAGGTCATGCAGGACGTCGGCATCGGCGTCCGGGAAGCGGAAGGACACGTGCTCCAGGGCGAGCTCACCGCGGACGTCGGTCAGCTCGCGGCTGCCGTCGGTGATGGGGTTTCCAGCGTTGAGGATCTCGGCGATGCGGTCGGCGGCGGTCATGGCCTCCTGGGCCATCGACAGCAGGAAACCCAGCGCCGAGACCGGCCACACCAGCGACATCATCAGCGTGGTGAAGGCCACCAGAGTGCCGAGCGTGACGCGGCCCTGCCCGGCCGCGAGCGCGCCGAAGCCAAGGACGATGATCAGGGTCACGCTCGGGATGACGCCGAGGAAGGTCCAGAACTGCGACTGCACCCGAACGCGCTCGAGCGCAGTGTCGTGCAAACGCACGGCGCGGGTGTCGAAGGCGCCCAACACGTGGGCGAATCGGCCGAAGGACTTGATGGCGCGGACGCCGTGGGCAGCCTCCTCCACCGCCGAGGCGACGTCGCCGATCTCGTCCTGGACCGCCCGCGAGAGGCGGGTGTACGCCTTCTCGGTGCGCATGGAGACCCAGACCACCGGCACCGTCGAGGCGAGCACCACCAGGCCGAGCGGCCAGTAGAGATGGATGAGGATCGCCACGACGACTGCGATCTGCGCGATGTTGACCATGATGAAGAGCATCCCGAAGCCGAGGAAGCGCCGGATCGTGGACAGGTCGCTCATCATGCGCGAGAGCAGCTGACCGGATTCCGAGCGGCTGTGGAAGAGCATCGGCAGGCGCTGCAGCTGCGCGTACAGCTCGATCCGTACGTCGGTCTCCACTCCGAGCGTCGCCTTGGACACCACCCAGCGTCGGAAGAACATGAGCAGCGCCTCGACAAGCCCGAGGGCGATGGCCGCCGCGCCGAGTGCGTACAGGCCGCGCCGGTCGGAGTCGGCGATGGGCCCGTCAACCACCGCCCGGGTGACGAGCGGGACGACGATCGTCGCCGCAATCCCCAGACCGGCGAAGACGGCCATCGAGACGAAGCGCAGCGCGTACGGACGCAGGTAGGAGCGGAAGCGCCACAGCGACACCCACGACCCCGTGCGAGGGGCCCCATTCCGGCGCACCGGCACGGGGGCCAGCGTGACTAAGTCAGGATCAGCAGGCAAGAAAGACCTCAAGCGAGCAGGGCGACTACCATCGTGCGCAGAGGACAACCTCCATAGCCAGTCGATTTAATCCCTCGGCGCACAGTGCGGCGGGCAGGCTCACATGTCTACCCGGGATCTTCCCCCAACCGAAGCGAGACGGCGTTCTTGCCTGAGTCAGTCGAGGTTGTGCCGCAGCTCGGCGCGCTCCCGGAGCCCGAGGATGACCCCGGTCATCCGGGCCGCGGCGGCGGCCGCGGGAACGTCCTGCATCCGCAGGATGCGAGCGCTGGCGAGGGCGCAGAGCGTAAGCGACGGCGGCGTCCGGTCCGCCGTGGCCACCCGGTCGCCTCGCCGACGAAGTCCTTGTTGGACACCGCGGCCAGCAGCGGCAGGCCGAGGTCGGCGATCTTGGTCAGCCGGCTCAACGCCAGGCTGTGCAGGGTGTTCTTGTTGAGGTCGTGGCCCGCTTCGCCAAACGTGTCTACTTGCGACCGCTGGTGTCCGCGACGGGCGCCTCCACGATGCCCTCGCACAGCACGACAGATCTTCTGCTGCTCGACGTGCACGAGCGCACGATCATGAGCGTTCTGGGCTGGTCAACCAAGGCGAGCCGCTACACGCACGTAATCACGCCGATCCACAGTGACCTGGCCAGTCGCCTCGACGGCCTCCGGTGGTCCAGCAGAGACGCACCAATCGGCACCAATTGAGACCACATTTGAGACCACAGCGAAAAACGCTGGCGCCCAGGTTGCGGCGCGCCGGCGTTTGGCCTGGTCAGACTGGCGGTGGCGGCGGGATTTGAACCCGCGGAGGGTTGCCCCTCACGCGCTTTCGAGGCGCGCTCTTTAGGCCGCTCAGACACGCCACCGCCGCAGAGATTACCCAAGGTGGTGCGGGCGCGCGAATAGAACCGGCAAGGGCTCTATCATCGTGCCTGCCTTCACTCCCCATCGGTCGAGATCCGGTGCGGAAACCTGCGTTAACCCAGGTTGTTGACGCTCTGCACAGTTTGCAAAGTGTGTAAGGCGTATGGAAACTGGGATGCTTCCCTGTTTGTCAAGGGACCGGTTCCTCCATTTTTGATGGTGTGCCGGTGCTCGGCGCGATCAAGGTCGTTCCGCGCGTGGGGGGCTCCAC
>JBKOZG010000065.1:0-7349 GCA_046725775.1 Actinomycetota bacterium
CGCCACGTCACCGGTGAAGCCGGCGGCGAGCCACTGGTCATCGATTGGCGCGCCGGTATGTCACGGCCCTTCTACCAGGCGCGACCCGGGCAGCCGATGGGCGTCCGGCTCCGCCGGCGCTTCGGCTTTTCGCACGGCCAGCTGACGGCGTACGAAGATGAGGATCTGACCGAAACCGCGGTGCCGGCGTACTCCGACATCATGGAGTCCGAGATCGAGCGACCGCGGACCGGCCCGATGCGCGACATAGTGGCGACGATCCAGCCGGAGCAGGACAGCATCGTACGAGCTGGCCTGGATCACTCGCTCTGCGTGCAAGGCGCACCCGGCACCGGAAAGACCGCAATCGGCCTGCACCGCGCCGCCTATCTCCTCTATGCGTTCCGCGAGCAGCTGGCACGGTCTGGCGTGCTCGTGGTTGGACCGAACGACAGCTTCCTGGCCTATATCGCAGACGTGCTGCCCGCTCTTGGGGAGATCGATGTAGCGCAGACGACGGTTACCTCACTGATCTGTCAGGCAAACCGGGTCACCGTCCGTGGGTTTGACAGCGTGCTCGCGGCACTGATCAAGGGGGATGCACGGATGGCTGAGGTGTTGCACCGGGCCGTGTGGAGCCACCTCAGCTCGGCCAACGAACCCTTAGTCGTGCCGCGCGGTGCCTACCAGTGGCGGGTCGGTGCCTACCTGACAGCTGAGGTTGTCGAGGAGCTGCGGCAGCGCGGCGTGCGTTACGAGGCTGGACGGGCAATGTTGCCGCAGCGGCTGGCCCACCAGGTGCTGCTGCGTATGGAGGCGGGCGGTGACTCTCCTGATGATCGAGTACAGGATGCCGTTGCCCGCAGCAAGCCGGTCCGAGCCTACGCGAACGCTATCTGGCCCGCGCTAGACCCTGGCAAGCTGATCATGAAGCTGCTCAGCGATGCCGAATTTCTCGCGGCCGCTGCGAACGGCGTCCTCAGCCCTGAGGAGCAGCAGCTGATCATCATCAAGAGAGCAGCTCGATCGATCGCCGCGGCTCGCTGGTCATTAGCCGATGTGATCTTGATCGATGAGGTGGCTGATCTGCTGCAGCGTACGCCCAGCCGCGGCCACGTGATCATCGACGAAGCGCAAGACCTGTCGCCGATGATGCTGCGGGCCGTTGGTCGCCGCGCCAGCACCGGTTCGGTCACTGTCCTCGGTGATCTTGCCCAGGCGACGACGCCCTGGGCGACGCGCTCCTGGCGTGAGTCGCTCGCCCACCTGGGTCATTCCAACGCCGCGATCGAGGAGCTTGTCGCTGGCTTCCGAGTACCTGGCGCAGTAATCGATTTCGCGGCCCGATTGCTGCCGCACATCGCGCCGACATTGAAACCGCCGCACTCGGTACGCAGGCACCGAGGCGAGCTCGACATACGCTCCATCGGGCGGATCGGCGAGGAACTGGTCGAGGCCATCAAGCAGACCGTGCGTAACGAAGGCACGGTAGGAGTGATCGTTGCCGACGCGGCCGTGGCAGGCGTCCGGAAGCTATTGGAGCGGGAACAGCTGGATTACGATCTGCTCGGCGAGGATCCGCAGATCTTCGACACCCGCGCCGACCTCCCCAGAGCCGCGGTAGATGTCACCCAGCCCCTCAAGCCGATCTTGGTTCCGGCATCCCTCACCAAGGGCCTGGAGTTCGATCATGTGGTGCTCGTTGAGCCGGCCGAGATCGTAGCTGGGGAACCTGATCATGTGACCGGACTCCGCCGGCTGTACGTCTGTCTCACCCGGGCCGTCACCTCACTGGTCGTAGTGCATGCGGCAGAGCTACCGACTGCGCTCGCCGCTTGACCAGCGATGCCCGACGCAGCCGATGAAGCGCGACCCACTCAGGAGGCGCGCGCGGCCGCAACCTCAGCCGAACGAGGGTGGCTCGGCTAGCGGCAGCCTGACCTGGAAGCAAGTATCCCCAGGAGATGATTTCACCCGAACGTCGCCGCCATGCCGCTGGGTGATCACGCGATAGGAGATATCCAAACCAAGGCCGGTGCCCTCGCCCACCGGCTTGGTGGTGAAGAACGGCTCGAAAATCTTCTGCTGCAGCTCGGGCGGAATGCCTATGCCGGTATCGCAGATCTCAACCAGCACCCAGCCGTCCTCCCCAGACGTGCGGACGGTCAGCGTTCCGCCGTCGGGCATGGCATAGATGGCATTATCGATCAGGTTGGTCCACACCTGGTTCAGCTCGGCCGCATGGGCTGGAACTGTCGGCAACGAGTCGTCGAAGTCCTTGACTACGGTGATGTTTCCTCGTTCGTTGATCTTGTGCATGAGCATGGTCAGAGTGCTCTTCAACCCGTCGCGGACGTCGATGTCTTGGTGCGCTGCCCGGTCCATCTGGGAATACTGCTTCGCGGCTCCTACCAGCGCAGAGATCCGGTCCGTCGAGTCCTCAATCTCCCCCATGAGCTGCTCGGTCTCGAGCGCATAGGTGACCCAATGCAGGGCATCACCAAGTAGCGTCGTAGGCACGCTCTCAGCCACTTCGTCCAGCCAATCGGTGTCCACGCCCGCGGCGACCAGCGTCGGGGCAAGGTCCCAGGCATCGTCAATGCCATGATCATCAAGCCAGCCGGAGAGCTCGTCTTCCGCCTCGCCAACCTGTACGGGCGACAGTTTGTCGGCTTTGGCCATCTTCTCCACTGCCTCCTCCTGGAGGTCGGTGAGCGCCACCAGAGCCTTGGGGTCGACGTCAGAAGTAGCCAGGTGCGCCAGCTTGCCCCGCATCTTGCTCACCCGTTCTCGCAGCGTCGCTGTGGCACGTACCGCAGCCGCTGCCGGATTGTTCAGCTCGTGGGTGAGTCCCGCGGATAGCCGGCCCAAGGAAAGCAGACGTTCGCGCTGCCCGATGATCGCCTGGCTGGAGCGCAAGCCGGAAGTTAGGCCCTCGAGCAGGTGCACCGCCATTGGGAACCATTCGCGGAACTTCTCTCCCAACTCCGCCGCGTCGATCATCCAGAACTCGCAATCGGTCACGGCGCGTACTGAGGCCCAGTAAGGCTGCTCGGCCATGCCTTTGACGAATGTCTGCGTAGCCCCCGCGTAGACGCCACGTTGGTTTGTACGTGCCGTTTCGACCTCGGTGTTCTCCACCCGGCGATGCATAGACAGCGTGCCGGCGAGCAGGATGAAAAAGCAGGTAGCGGGCTCACCCTCGGCGTAGACCTCTTGGCCGGCCAACCAGGTCTCGCAGTACCCGTTCTCACTGAGCCAGTCCAGCTGATCATCATCCAGCGCCTCGAACAAGAACAACGTGCGCAGCTCGGATGGGCTCAGCCGTACCGCCTCGACGATCGATTCGCTCATGATCAACTCCTACTGTTCCGCCAAGTATCGATGCACCAGAGTGACCGCGAGTGCTCCCTCGCCGACCGCTGATGCCACCCGCTTGACCGACTGGGAGCGGACATCACCGGCCACGAAGACACCCGGAATGCTGGACTCCAGCAAGTAGGGATCACGCTCCAAGTCCCAGGACGGCGGCCGATTGCCACCGACTGTCAGGTCCGGGCCAGTCACCACAAAACCGCTCAAGTCCCTAACCAAGGCTGGAGGAAGCCAGTCGGTCAGCGGCGCTGCACCGATGAAGACGAACAGGTGCCCACAATCGACCACTTGCTGACCGCCGTCACGGTCAACAAGGGTGACGCACTGCAAGCGATCGTCCCCCGTGCAGCTCTGCACTTTCGTGTTCAGGCGGACCTCGATGTTCGAGATCGTGGAGATCTGTTCGATCAAGTACGACGACATGGACTTGTGCAAGGAGTCGCCGCGCACAGCCATGGTCACCTTGTCCGCGTAGCGAGAGAGGTAGACAGCCGCCTGACCGGCGGAGTTGGCGCCACCCACGATGATCACATGATCCTCGGCGCAGGACTCCGCCTGGGTCGCTGACGAGCCGTAATAGACCCCGCGTCCGACCAACTCCGGGGCACCGCGCGCCTCGAGGTGGCGATAGCTCACCCCAGTCGCCAGGACTACAGCGTGTGTCAACACCGAGGACCCGTCGTCCAACATCACCTCACGCGCTGGCCCCCTGCTTTCCAGGCCAACGACCGTTCGTGCTGTCAATAGCTCAGCCCGGAAGTGTTGCGCCTGCAGCCGCGCCCGCTCAGCCAACTGATCACCAGTCACACCGTCGGGGAAACCAAGATAGTTGTCGATCCGGGAGCTCTGACCTGCCTGACCGCCAGCTGCCGCTCGCTCCACGACGACGGTCTTGAGGCCCTCCGAGGCTGCGTACACCGCGGCGCCCAGCCCGGCCGGGCCGCCACCGATGATCACCACGTCGTAGAACTCGCCCTGGGGGGTCGTGGTCATGCCGACCGCGTTGGCCACCTCGAGCAGGCTCGGCTGCACCAACGGCTCGCCAGCTCTGGTGATCACCACCGGTGCCTGGCTCTCCTCAGCGCCTGCGGCTGCCAGCAGTTGCTCACCCTCCGGGTCGGTGACGTTGTACCAGCGGTAGGGCACCATATTGCGGGCCAGAAAGTCGCGTATCTCATACGAGGCCGCCGACCACGGGTGACCCAGAATCTTGATCTTGTGCTCCGGCTCCTTGCCATCACGCCGCCAGGCTTCCAACAACTCGTCAACGACCGGATAGAACTTCTCTTCCGGCGGCTCCCAGGGTTTCAACAGGTAATGGTCGACATCGACGACGTTGATCGCCGCGATCGCTGCGCTCGTGTCTGCGTAGGCGGTAACCAGTGCACGCCGTGCCTGCGGCACCAGGTCCATTGCCTGTTCTAGGAAGTCCACGCCGTTCATCCGAGGCATCCGATAGTCGGCCAGGATCGCGGCCACTTGATCGCCGCGCAACACCACTTCGCGGATGGCCTGCAAAGCCTCCTCTCCGGACTCGGACCGCATAATGCGATAGTCCGCCCCGTACCGGCGCCGCAGATCGCGGGCCACTGCCCGTGACACGCTGGGGTCATCGTCCACGGTCAGCAGCACCGGGCGTGCCGAGCGCGCCTCCGCCGCTGGCGCGCTCATCGGGCAACCTCAGCCACCGGCGTCGTCACGCTCCTACCGCGTCGACATAGCACCAGCGCCAGTACTCGCCTCGCTCGGCCGATGTAACAACCGGATGTCCGCTGGACCGTGCGTGGGCGCTGGCATGCCGCGACGGCGAGGAGTCACAGCAACTGACGTGTTCACAGGTAAGGCAGCGACGCAGATGGACCCAGCGCCCGCCGATAGCGAGGCAGTCACTACAGGCGGCTTCGAAATTGGTGGGGACTGGGGTCAGCGGCGTGGCGTCGAGATGGGCACAGCTAGCCACAAACCAGCTCCTTTCTTAGCCTCAATCTAGTGTGCGCGCAACGCCAGCCCGACAGTTCAGCAGGGCCGCTCGTCGGCGTACCCGCCTGGGGGCGTTGCCAAGCGGGACTGCCGGCGGCGGCGCAGTCCTGCTGCGGTCAGCAGCGTAACGATCCCGCGCGACGACACTGGCTGGGCCCCCGAGGCCACCGCCGCGGCATAGCGCTCGGCGATCACGTCGTAGTGATCACGCTCGAATCCGCGTCTAGGAATGCCGATGCGTGCAGCGAATCCGTGCAGCTCCTCGTATGACTGGTCGCTGATCATATGGGACCAGAGGTGGCCGTGTCCGGGCCAGATCGGCGGATCAATATAGACCGTCATATCGTTCCTCCGAGACAAGCAGGCGCCTACCGACGCTGCCAGGCAGGGTGGTGCGCCGTCTTGGCGTCACGATATTCCTAAGGGCCCAGCAAGATCGTCGACCGTAGAATTGCGGCGTGGCTGCGATAAGGCGGCTGATCGGCGTCATCGGGGTGGCGTCTGTGCTCGCGGCCGGCTGCACGTACGCCAAGGAGGAGCCAGGCCTCTTCGAGAACCGGGCGACACAATCTCCCAGCATCGAGAACACCCCGCCCGCGCCCACCAACCCGGAGCTACCTGTGGCCGCGGAGGCTGAATGGACGACAGCCGAGGGCCTGCACATCAGCACTCGATTCGCTATCCATGCCGTGCGACGGATCCAAGGCGCGACCGTCGTCGACTGGTCGGTTACACCATTGAGTTCGCCTGGTTATGGAAGGGGGGATCGCCTTCCGTCATGGGCCGACATCGGGCTGAGCCGCAGCTCTGAGGGAGACATCAACATGTTCCTGCTCGATCCGGCCGATGGAAGGGCCTATCGCACGCTGAGCCACGAATCCAGGCGGCTGTTCCGTCGATGTCTTTGCACCCCGCTGTGGCTGGCGCAACAGGGTCTGCGGATAGGCGAGACCCGCCTCTTGCAGGCAACGTTCCCTCCCTTGCCAGAGGCGCTCGACTTCGTCGACGTCGACCTGATCAACCTGGCACCGTTCCCGCATGTGCCTGTCACCCCGATTGGCCACGTCCCGACCGCGCCGCATCCTACTGACTTGGCCCGGCCGCCAGCCGCCGGGCGTCAGGCCCTGGCACAGCAGCAATTCCGGTACCGGTGGGAGCCGCGCCGGGTGCAGAGCATCGCGATCGACCGCGTCGTCGTAGCGCCCGGGCGGACCTCCTTGGAATGGACAATCAGATCGGTCACTGATCAATCCATCTTCATCCTGGAGCCGGCTCTGTCGCCGATCGGCGGCATGTTGCCCGACAACGTGGATGTGCTCGACCGTGACGTCGTGAGCGGACCCATGATCAGGCCTCACGGTCTCCCAGCAGCCAAGCCCTTACGGGTGTCCTGGATGACTGCTGCCGTTTCCGGACGCAAGGCGTACGAGTGCTTGTGCAGCCCATTGGGACTATGGGCAGGCTCACTGCGGCGGGATGGCGGTCAGGCTAGCGTGGCGAGCAACTATCCAGCGCTGCCGTCTGGAACCCGAGCTGTTGATGTGATCTTGCCTGGGGTAGCTACCCTTCCCGGCATCCCAGTGGTCGACGCCGAGGACTCAGCCCCGCGACTTGGGCCCGCGAAGCCGCACGCCGCAACCACGTGGATCTACTACAGCGGTGACCCCCCGGGTGGCTGGACCACCGCGCAGTGGCCAACGCCGCTGCCAGACCCCGACCAGCTGCAGGATTACCGCTTCTTTATTGAGAACCTCACGCGACTGCCGGGCTGGTGAGCGGATCACGAGTCACAAAGCAGGGAGGCGGCTCCTAAATGGAGCCGCCTCCCTCACGTTGCATCTGGACGGATCAGAAGTCCATCCCACCCATGCCGCCGTCGCCACCTGGCGGAACGGCGGGAGCCTTCTCCGGCTTGTCAGCGATGACGGCCTCAGTGGTCAAGAACAGACCTGCGATCGAGGCCGCATTCTGCAGCGCTGAGCGGGTCACCTTGGTCGGGTCGGGAACGCCAGCGT
>JBKOZG010000402.1:0-9726 GCA_046725775.1 Actinomycetota bacterium
GGACAACCTCGATCCAGACATAGACCTGAGCTAGATCATCCGCCACCGCAGCATCACAGCAACACGAAGAAGGATGGATCACAGATGCCGAAGATGAAGTCGCACTCCGGTGCCAAGAAGCGGTTCAGGTTCACCGGGACCGGGAAGCTCATGCACCGCCAGGCAGGCAAGATGCACTTGAATGAGCACAAACCCAGTACTCGCACCCGGCGCCTCGATGGCGACACCGTGGTAGCACCGGGCGATGCCGCCAAGGCCAAGAAGCTGCTGGGCAAGAGCGCGTGAGCGTAGCCCGCCAAAAGACATAAGGAGTAACTGCGATGGCACGCGTCAAGCGCTCCGTCAATGCACACAAGAAGCGTCGGGAAGTTCTCGGGCAGGCCGCTGGATACCGTGGCCAGCGTTCCCGTACCTATCGCAAGGCCAAGGAGCAGGTCACCCATTCGTTGGTGTACGCCTACCGTGACCGCCGCGCGCGCAAGGGCGACTTTCGCAAGCTGTGGATCCAACGGATCAACGCCGCCGCGCGTGCGGAAGGGATGACGTACAACCGCTTCATCTCCGGACTTAAAGCCGCTGGGATTGAGGTCGATCGCAAGATCCTGGCTGAGCTCGCGGTGACCGACTCCTCAGCATTCGCTGCTCTCGTTGAGGTAGCCAAAGCGAACCTGCCCGCCAACGACGCTACGGCCGCCTGAGGCCCCGCTGTCTGAAGACGGCATCGTCGGTCCACACGGCGTCGGCCACTCGGGCCGACACAAGCAGGCTCCTCGCCAATCGAGCGATCTTCCTGCAGCGTCGCTGGCCATGGTGCAAGCAGCACGCCGGCTGTTGCGGCGTAAGGAGCGCCAGCGGTCCGGGCGTTTTTTGGCGGAAGGTCGCCAGGCAGTCTCAGAAGCACTGCGCGGGCCCGGCACGGTGATTGAGCTCATCGTGGCCGACGACAGCGTCGGCCGACACTTCGATCTGCTGAAAACTGCGTCCGACACCGCTGCTCAGATTGCGGTTGCGCCCGCTCGCGCTGTTACCGAGTTGGCCGCGACGGTGACCCCGCAAGGTCTGGTTGCGGTGTGTCAGATGGTCGACGTCACTGCCGCTGAAGCGCTTGCGGGCACCCCTCGGCTGGTCGTGCTCTGTGATCAGGTCCGCGATCCGGGCAACCTCGGCACGGTCGTCAGATGTGCCGACGCCTTTGGAGCTGACGCGGTGCTGGTCAGCCGCGACTCTGTGGATCTCTATAACGCCAAGGTGGTCCGCGCGACGACGGGCAGCCTGTTCCATCTGCCGCTCGCCGTTGGGGTCAATCTCTTAGAAGCAGTCACTCTGGCCCGCGACTCAGGTCTCCATGTGTTCGGTGCCGACAGTCGCGCCCGCTGCACGATCGACGACATCGCAGCATCAGGTGAGCTGGCCCAACCGACCATGTGGGTACTGGGGAACGAGGCATGGGGACTCCCGCCAGAGCATGTGAGCAGAATGGACCGGCTGGTCGCGCTGCGGCTCTACGGACGCGCCGAGAGCCTCAACCTCTCGACTGCCGCGGCTGTCTTCTTGTACGCCTCCGCCACGGCCCAACGCGCCAACTTGTCAGGACCCAGTTGAGTTATGGGCCAATCGCGTTCTGGCAAGTCGGCAATGGTCCAGTCACTAAACGCCGTGGCAGCGTTCGACCATCATTCCTAGACTGTCCCAGGCGCACCGTGCGTCACAGTCACCCGCGAGGGGAGCCATGTCAGGGCCGAACACTAACTACGACCCCGTTCAGGTCACACCGCTGAACGCCGAGAGCATTGACGCCATGGTGGCCGAAGCATTGGCGGCCTTTGCGGCGGCGACCTCGGCGGCGGAGCTCAAGCATGCCCGACTGGCACACGTCGGCGACCGCTCGCCCATTGCTCTTGCCAATCGGGAGATTGGCGCTCTGCCGCCTCAGGCCCGCAAGGAGGCGGGCGTACGCGTTGGCCAAGCCCGCGCCAAGATCGGCGAGGCGCTCAAAGCGCGCGGGGAGCAGCTCAAGGCCGCCGAGGTCGCCCGCATCCTGGTGGAGGAGCGGGTCGATGTGACGCTTCCAGTCCAGACCCTGCCTTTGGGCGCAGTTCATCCCATCACCGCGCTGATGAACTTGATGGAGGACGTCTTCGTGGCAATGGGCTGGGAGGTGGCCGAGGGCCCGGAGCTCGAGGCCGAGTGGATGAATTTCGACGCCCTCAACTTCATCCCTGATCATCCAGCACGGACCATGCAGGACACCTTGTTCGTGGAGCCGGAAGACGGCGGGATCGTGCTGCGGACCCACACTTCGCCGGTACAGGTGCGGGCGCTGCTGACTCGCCAGCTGCCGGTTTACGTGATCTGTCCTGGCAGGGTGTACCGGTCCGATGAGTACGACGCCACACATCTGCCGGTCTTTCACCAGATCGAGGGTCTGGCCGTCGACAAGGGCATCACACTCGGACACCTACGTGGAACCCTTGATCATTTCGCCCGCGCCATGTTCGGTGTGACGCGGACTCGTTTCCGACCCAACTACTTTCCGTTCACCGAACCATCGGCCGAAGTCGACCTGGAGTGCTTTGTCTGCCATGGCGCCTCGGTTGGTGATCCCGATCATCCTTGTCGCACGTGCAAGAGCGAAGGCTGGATCGAATGGGGCGGTTGCGGCATCGTGAATCCGCGCGTACTACAGGCCTGCGGGGTCGACACTGACGTCTACTCGGGCTTCGCCTTCGGCATGGGTGTGGACCGCACCCTGATGTTCCGGAACAACGCTGAGGATATGCGCGACATGATCGAAGGCGATGTGCGGTTCAGCCGATCTCTAGTAGGAACTGCGCGATGAGCAAGGCAAGGGGGGCGACCCCCTCGAACCCCCGCCGCGTGCGCAATAACGCATGGGAGCACGCGAGATGAGGGCGCCGCTGAGCTGGCTTAGCGAGTACGCCGCGCTGCCTGATGATCTTGACGGTCGTACTCTCGCTGAGGCTTTGATCAGAGCAGGCCTGGAAGTCGAGAATGTCGACCAAGTTGGGGCCGAGATCACCGGGCCGCTCGTAATCGGCAAGGTGCTGGCGTACGAGGTCGAGGTTCATTCCAACGGCAAGTCGATTCGCTGGTGCCAAGTCGATGTTGGCCCCCACAATGACAGCTCTGGTTCCCGCAGCGTGGTTTGTGGTGCGCACAACTTCGAGGTTGGCGACTCCGTCGTCGTTGCACTGCCCGGTACGGTCCTGCCCGGTGGCTTCGGCATCTCGGCACGCAAGACCTACGGCCACGTCTCCGACGGCATGATCTGCTCAGCCAAAGAGCTTGGCCTCGGTGATGATCATTCTGGAATCCTGGTTCTCGACGAACCTGACGTGGTACCAGGCACCAATGCTGCGCCAGTGCTGCATTTACGCGATGAGGTACTCGACATCGCAGTCACTCCGGATCGCGGCTACTGCCTTTCCATCCGCGGCATTGCTCGCGAGGCGGCTCAAGCCCTCGGGGTGGCATTCACCGATCCGGTGGACCGCGTGGTGCCTGCCGAGGCTGTGAACGGTCATCCGGTGGAGCTGCACTCGGAGGCCTGCCCTCTCTTCGTGGCACTTACCGTGACTGGAATCGATCCCGGCCGGCCGACGCCACGCTGGCTTGCCCGCCGCGTTCAGCTGGCAGGCATGCGCTCGATCTCGTTGGCAGTCGACATCACGAATTATGTGATGTTGGAGACCGGTCAGCCCATCCACGCCTACGACGCCGACCTGCTGGACGGGCCCATTGTCGTGCGGAAGGCAGCTGAAGGCGAGAAGCTGACGACCCTCGACGACGTCGTGCGTCCGTTGCATCCCGATGATCTGTTGATCACCGACGCTTCCGGACCCATCGGTCTCGCCGGTGTGATGGGCGGCGCCACTACCGAGCTGTCTCCCGGCACCCGCAATATTGTCATCGAGGCGGCCCACTTCGACGCGATGACGATTGCTCGCACGTCGCGACGTCACAAATTGTCGTCGGAGGCGTCTCGTCGGTTTGAGCGGGGGGTAGACCCAGAGGCCAGCTACGCGGGTGCACATCGAGTCGCCGAACTACTCGTGGCGCATGCGGGTGGCGCGTTGCTGGCAGGGGAGACGGTGCGCGGGGCAGTGCCTGCCAGAGCGAGCACGACCATCGCCGACACGCTTCCGGCGCAGATTCTCGGCACAGACGTTGATCACGCGTCCGAGGTGCGGCTGCTGCAGGTGATAGGGGCCACCGTCGCTGACGGTGGCGACACTTTGACCATCACTCCACCGAGCTGGCGGCCGGATTTGAACGATCCGTACGACTACGTCGAAGAGGTCGGCCGGCTGATCGGCTTCGACACCATCGAGCCGGTTGTCCCCACCGCGCCGGTGGGTCGTGGGCTCAGTAGAGACCAGCGAGCACGGCGTGCCATTAACCTCGCGCTCGCCGCTCGTGGATATGTCGAGATACTGAGCTTCCCATTTGCATCGACCGCCGACCTGGATCTGATGCGGGTCCCGTTCGACGACCAACGTCGCCGACTGAACAAGATCGTCAACCCACTCTCCGAAGCCACCCCGTACTTGCGCACCTCACTGCTGCCTGGCCTGTTCGCTGCAGTGACTCGAAACCGCAGTCGTGGCGACGACGACCTGGCCCTGTTCGAGGCGGGCTCGGTTTTTTTCGCTAACGATCCGCTACGAGCGGCGCCACGACCGCCCGTGACACAGCGGCCGTCCGATGAGGAGCTGGCTGCGCTGGATCGCGCGCTCGGGCAGCAACCACGACACCTGGGTGCAGTGCTGACTGGTCAGTGGGTGGCAGAAGGCTGGGAAGGATCAGGGGTCCCAGCAGGCTGGCAGCAGGCCATCGCATTCGTCGAGGCAGCGGCTGCTGCGGTCGGATTGCAATTGGATCGCCGGGCGGCAGAGTACCCACCGTGGCATCCGGGGCGGTGCGCCGAGTTCACGCTGCCAACCGGAGGGGCGATTGGCCATGCCGGCGAACTGCACCCGGAGGTGCGCGTGGCATTCGGCCTACCGAGTCGTACGGCCGCTGCGGAGATCGATCTTGATGCCCTGATCGCCGCGGCGCCGGCCAGCGGCGATATCCCGATGATCTCCGGCTTCCCGGTGGCCAAGGAGGATGTGGCCTTGATTGTTGACAACGAAGTGCCTGCCGCCGCTGTAGAACGGGCGCTCCGGGCGGGAGCCGGACCATTGCTGGAGTCGGTGTGGCTGTTCGATGTCTACATCGGCCCGCAGATCGGTGAGGGGAAGAAGTCGCTGGCGTACGCGTTGAGGTTCCGGGCTCCGGACCGTACGCTCACCGACGCGGAGGCGGCCGCCGCCCGGGATGCGGCCGTCGCCGTCGCCAGCGAGCGAATCGGAGCCGTTCAGCGCACGGTGTAGCTGGGCAAGCAGCCCTAGGGCTGGACGTCGTATCGGTTCTCGGCGAAGTGGCGCATGCCGAACCGCTACCGGGCCGAACCTCGAGACACTGACATGCATGAAGTTGTTGAGCATGGCATACTCATGCAAGTGGTTGTCAGGGTCGCCGTAGCGGGTGCCACGGGATATGCGGGCGGAGAGCTGCTCCGGCTGCTGCTCGCCCATCCCCAGGTGGAGATTGGGGCGGTGACGGCAAGCGCCAATGCCGGAACACTCCTGGGCCAGCATCACCCCCACCTATCTCCACTGGGAGATCGGCTCGTGGCTGAGACATCGTCGGAGGTGCTGGCCACTCACGATGTGGTTTTCCTCGCACTGCCACATGGAGCCTCCAGTGATGTAGCTGCGCAACTGCATCCGGACACTCTGGTCATCGACTGCGGGGCTGACTTTCGACTGTCGGAGCCTGAGGCGTGGCAGAGGTTCTACCAGTCGCCTCACGCCGGCACCTGGCCGTACGGGTTGCCTGAGCTGCCCGGGCAGCGGGACAAGCTGGCAGGAGCCCGCGCAATCGCTGTTCCCGGGTGCTACCCGACCACCGCTACCCTCGCGTTGCTGCCCGCGATCACGCATGGCCTCACGGCCGCCCAGGATGTCGTGATCGTGGCGGCGAGCGGTCCATCCGGTGCCGGCCGCTCGCTTAAACCGCATCTGCTTGGTGCCGAGCTGATGGGGTCGGCAAGTGCGTACGCGGTGGGTGGGGTGCATCGACACACGCCCGAGCTATTGCAGAACTTCGCGGCCTGCGGCGCTCTCGAGCCATCAGTATCGTTCACACCGGTGCTTGTCCCGATGTCTCGTGGAATTTTGGCAACCTGTACGGCTCCGCTGGCCGACACCGGAATCTCCTTCGAGCAGGCCTACCTCGCATACGCCGAGGCGTATGCGGCCGAGCCGTTCGTCCAACTGCTACCTGAAGGTCAGTGGCCACAGACCAAGTCCGTGCTCGGGTCGAACGCAGTGCAGGTTCAGGTCACAGTTGATCACGATGTAGAGCGGCTAGTCGCCGTCGCAGTTTTGGACAACCTGACCAAGGGAACCGCAGGCGCCGCGGTGCAGTGCATGAATCTGGCACTTGGCCTACCGGAGGCGACCGGCCTGTCGACCCTGGGCGTGGCACCGTGATGACTGTGCTGTCGGCCCTCGACCTTATTCATGTCGAGGAGGGTCAATGAGCGTCACGACGGCCGCAGGCTTCCGCGCATCCGGTTCGTCAGCGGGGCTGAAGAGCAGTGGCGCCAGTGATCTGGCGCTGGTGCTCAACACCGGCCCGGACGACGCGGCGGCCGGTGTCTTCACGAGCAATCGTGTCAAGGCGGCGCCAGTGATCTGGTCCCAACAGGTACTGCGCGACGGCCGGCTGCGAGCGGTGATCTTGAACTCCGGGGGAGCCAACGCCTGCACCGGACCGGAGGGGTTCGCCGACACCCACCGGACAGCCGAGCTGGTAGCCGACGCCGTCGGAGTGGGTGCCGTTGATGTTGCCGTGTGCTCGACGGGTTTGATCGGTGTACGGCTGCCGATGGGCAAGCTGACGGCTGGGATCAACAACCTGGTTCCAATGCTCACCGACGACGGCGGGCAAGCGGCTGCCGAGGCGATCATGACAACAGACTCGGTGCCAAAACAGTCGAGCTTTGCGGATGAGGGATGGTCGGTCGGTGGCATGGCGAAAGGTGCCGGCATGCTGGCGCCGGGGCTGGCTACGATGCTCGTCGTGCTCACGACCGACGCAGTTGTCGATCAAGAGCTGCTACATGATCAACTAGCGAGCGCCTGCATGCGTAGCTTCGATCGGATCGACAGCGACGGTTGTATGTCAACCAACGACACCGTGATCTTGATGAGCAGCGGCGCTTCCGGAGTGCGTCCCGCCGCAACGGATTTTCAAGCTGCAATGAATGAAACCTGTCATGATCTTGCTCAGCAGCTGCTGGCCGACGCCGAGGGTGCCGCGCACACTATCGCGATCGAGGTGCGTCATGCAGCGTCGGAGGAGGATGCGGTGCAAGTTGGTCGTGCGATCGCGCGCAACACCCTCTTCAAGTGCGCGATCTTCGGCCAGGATCCCAACTGGGGACGCGTGCTGGCGGCGATTGGAACCACCTCCGCGGGCTTCGAGCCAGACCGGATTGACGTTGCCTTCAACGGCGTGCAGGTCTGCCGAGACGGCTCCATTGGCGACCCCCGTGAGCTGGTCGACCTGAGCCGACATGACGTCCAGGTCGAAGTCGATCTGCGCAACGGACGACACTCGGCCACCATCTGGACCAACGATCTCACTTACGACTATGTCAAGGAGAACGCGGAGTACGCGACATGAACTCCCAACCGCAGTCACTGCAAGCTGAAACCCGGCCCTTGTCGTTGGTGGAGAAGGCGTCGATTCTCACCGAGGCCCTGCCCTGGCTGGAGACCTATGCAGGCAAGATCGTCGTGATCAAGTATGGCGGCAACGCCATGATCGACGATGATCTCAAGCGGGCGTTCGCCCAGGACATTGTGTTCATGAAGCGATGTGGCGTCCATCCTGTTGTGGTCCACGGTGGTGGGCCTCAGATCTCGTCGATGCTCTCCAGGCTCGGCATCGCCTCGGAATTTCGCGGCGGCTTACGGGTCACCAGCCCGGAAGCCATGAACGTAGTACGCATGGTGCTGGTCGGTCAGGTCGGGAGGGACCTGGTCGGGCTGATCAATACCCACAGCACCGTAGCGATCGGCCTGTCTGGCGAGGATGGTGGACTGTTCGTCGCCGAGCGACGCGGCACACTGGTGGATGGCGCCGAAGTCGATCTTGGCCTGGTCGGCGACGTGGTTTCGGTACGTACCGAAGCCGTCGAAGGTTTGATCAGCTCAGGCAGCGTACCGGTCGTGGCCAGCATCGCACCGGACCTTGACGGGGTAGTCCACAACGTCAATGCCGATACCGCGGCCGCTGCGTTGGCTATAGCCCTCAAAGCAGAGCGCCTGGTCGTACTTACCGACGTGGAAGGACTCTACCGCGACTGGCCCAACAGCAGCGAGGTGATCACCGAGCTCTCAGCAACCGAACTCCGCAAGCTGATGCCAGATCTGGAGGCGGGCATGGTGCCGAAAATGGAGGCTTGCTTGCGGGCTGTGGAGGGCGGTTTGACGCGAGCAACCGTGGTCGATGGCCGGGTCCCCCATGCCCTGCTCCTCGAAATCTTCACCAATGTCGGCATCGGCACGATGGTCACTCAAGACGGACTAATCCGGCTGGGCAGCCGGGTGTTCTCCCGCGATGAGGGCATCCCGCCAGCCGAGTACGCGAACGGTGACTTTGGTCCGGCGCTAATGAGCAAGGGGGACGACCCCCTTGAACCCCCGCCGCGCGCACAAGAACACACAGGAGCGCGCGCTGGTGATAGCCAGCCGGACCGCCTTCGACCTCCACAGGGGGTGCAATCATGACCGCCGATGCCATGATCTTGAGTCGCGAGTTGTCCGGTCTGGCATCCTCCGCCGCGGTGCTTGAGGCCTACGCCGACTCTGTGATGAACACTTTCGGTCCGCCAAAGCGTGTCTTCGTCCGCGGCGAGGCCTGCTATCTCTGGGACGCCGATGGGCGGCGCTACCTGGACCTGCTTTCTGGTCTCGCCGTGAATGCGCTCGGCCACGCGCATCCCACGGTGCTCTCAGCCGTGACCGGCCAGATCGCCACCCTTGGGCATGTGTCGAATTTCTTCGCCACCCCGACACAGGTCGCGCTCGCTGAACGGTTGAGTAGCATGACCGGCGCTCACGAGGCGCGGGTTTTCTTCACCAACTCCGGAACCGAGGCCAACGAGGCCGCATTCAAGATCACCCGGATGACTGGACGCAGCCGGATCATCTCGACCGAAGGCTCGTTCCATGGACGCTCAATGGGCGCGCTTGCGCTCACCCACAATCCGAAGTACCGCATGCCGTTCGAGCCACTGCCCGGCGAGGTGGTCTTCGTAGCGTACGGTGACGCGGACGCGCTGGCCTCCGCGGTCGACCAGACGGTAGCGGCAGTCGTCCTGGAGCCGATCCAGGGCGAGAACGGGGTGGTGGTGCCTCCCGATGGGTATCTAGCGAAGGCCCGGGAGATCTGCGATCAGCAAGGCGCCCTGCTGTGGATGGATGAGGTGCAGACCGGAATGGGCCGCTGCGGCAGCTGGCTCATTCATGTCGATGAGGGCGTCACGGCCGACATCATCACCGTCGCCAAAGGCTTGGGCAACGGGTTTCCCATCGGAGCCTGCATTGCGACTGGACCGGCCTCGCTACTGCTGGGGCCGGGTAGCCA
>JBKOZG010000439.1:0-10382 GCA_046725775.1 Actinomycetota bacterium
GTTGTCGCGCTGCTGATTTTCGCGAGTCTGACCTTGGTCGCGACCTCTGCGATCCCGTCGCTCGCCTTGCCGATTCTCGCGAGCCTCGTCCGTTCGCTCGCCATCATCAGTGCGCGCCGCAGGGGCCTCCTGCGCATCAGATGTTCGGTCGGCGACCTGCTGTGAATCGCCACCGTCTTGTGGCGTGGCGCTCTGCGCGCGCGCTTGACCGTCGTCGACCGTCTCGGCTGGCCCTTGCCGCTGGTCGGGTGTCTGATTACTGGGCTGGTCGGTTGAGACCAGTTCAGGCTGTACGGGGTGCTCGAGCATCTCTGCCTCCTCCCGCTCGTCGCTTGCCTTGCGCGGGGCTCGTTGCAGCTCATCCAGTGCACTAGCGACGTTTCGGGCGTCGCGGCCTTCCTGGATGTTGCGGTGGCCATTGTCTTGCCCGGTCTGAGACCCAGGAGTGCTAATCCCTGGATTGCGTTGGGCCGACTGAATAGCCTCGATCAGCTGACTCTTGCGCATGGCGCCGGTGCCCTTGATCCCAAGGGAGCTGGCCAGCTGTTTCAACTCGGCAAGGACCATAGAGTCCAGGCCTGAGCCCTTGCGATTGCGACGATCGCTGGTGGGTTGCTTGCTCTGCTCGCCGGTGCTTTCCCCATGTGGGGAGGCACTCGTCACTTCGGCGATTTCTGTCAACGTGTGTCCTTGTCGGTTCTGGGCACGTCATCGGTGCCCATCCTTGGCGCGGGTTCTGTTGCCCCGCCCAACGTGTCTTTCTAGAGGTCCTCAGCGCATCGCGACGACTGTTCTCGAGACGTGGCTGACGGGAGATGCCGTAAAGTCTCGTCCGCGTCGCACCTGACCTTGAGGTGCTACTTGGTCAGATGTGCGTCTTCGTGACTTTGGCTGGTTGGGGAGCCGGTCACTGCAGCTGCCCTGACCGTGTCGGCGCTCTAAGGCTAGCACCTGCGTCGGGAGTTTCCATCACAGTGTGATCACGCGCTCCTGAAACGTCAGGCTCGAGGATCGCCGCGGCTGACCCTATACCACTGAGTCGTAGCGAGAAGCCGGCAGCTTGTTGATCTTGTAGAGCAGCCAGATCCGCCTGCCTGCCTAACACCAAGACGCTGGGACCGGCACCACTGATAATCGCCGCAAACCCTTGCCCTCGTAGCGATTTCAACAGCTCGTAGGAGCGCGGCATCGCTGTCTCGCGATATCCCTGGTGCAGCCAATCGCTGGTGGCGTCGTAGAGCCGATCCGGCTCCGACGCCAGAGCGTGAACCAGCAGAGCGGCTCGGCCGGAGTTCGCCGCAGCATCGACGTGAGGCACCGTCTCGGGAAGCAGACCGCGTGCGGCTTTAGTCGCCACCGAGGTCTGCGGAATGAACAACGCGGCACCGATCGAGGCGTCAACGTGGCCCTGCGCAGCCCGGACCCCGGCCCGGCCCTGGTACGCCAGGACAAAGCCTCCGTAGATCGCCGCCGCCACATTGTCGGGATGACCCTCGATGGCATTCGCGTGCCCGAGGAGCCAGTCGTGCGTCACCTGTACCTCGGCGAGTCCGGCTGCAGCGACCAGGCCAGCGACGATTGCCGCGGATGAGGACCCGAGCCCGCGACCGTGCGGGATTGTGTTGCGGCAGCCAAGCCAAAGACCCGGTGCCCCCACCCCCAGATCCGCCAGGCCGACGAGCGCGGACCGAATGATCAGGTGGCTCTCGTCGCGGGGCAGCTCGCCCGCCCCTTCCCCAGAAACCTCGAACTGATAGCCCTGCTCGATCACCGTCAGGCGGACCCGCTCTCGCCAGTTAAGCGCGAGCCCAAAGCAGTCGAAGCCCGGTCCCAGGTTGGCGCTGGTGGCCGGGACCTCCACCATTACCGATGTTCCGGGTCTCAGCACCGGCTGACCGGAAGGCTCGGGACACACCGTCGGTTCCTTCGACAGGGGATCATTTGGAGGTCTACTCCAGCAGACCGCAGACCGTCGCAACAGCCAGCAGATCCGCAGTCACAACTTCGGCATGGATCGGACCCAGTCGCGATAACGCCGTGTCAACGTCCTTGAGACCATGGCCGGTTACGGTGACGGCAATCTGCAGACCTGACTCGATCTCGCCGCGCTGCTGTTTGGCCATTAGACCAGCCACACCGGCAGCCGAAGCAGGCTCGACGAAGATTCCCTCCTCGCGCGCGAGGAAGGCCTGAGCGTCGAGGATCTGCTCATCGCTGACTGCCTCGATCAGCCCACCGGATTCGTCGCGTGCCGCCAGGGCCTGCTCGGCAGATGCCGGGTTACCAATGCGGATCGCGCTCGCGACAGTCTTGGGCTGGAGAATTGGATGCCCGAGCACCAAAGGAGCAGCGCCCTTCGCTTGAAAGCCCCACATCCGTGGAGCTCGTGTCGCCTTGCCAGCGGACACGTACTGCATGTAACCGCGCCAGTACGCCGAAATATTCCCGGCGTTGCCAACAGGGATCACATGGAGGTCGGGCGCATCGCCGAGCTCGTCGATCACTTCAAACGCCGCAGTCTTCTGACCCTCGATCCGGTTCGGGTTAACCGAATTGACGAGCGCGACCGGGTATTCATGGGCGAGCTTGCGGACCAGTTCGAAGCATTCTTCGAAGTTGCCGTCGATTTGTACCACTTTGGCACCATGCACAATTGCCTGCGCGAGCTTGCCGGTCGCAATCCGGCCGGCTGGCAGAAGCACGATGCTGGACAGGCCCGCCCTCGCCGCGTACGCGGCGGCCGATGCGGACGTGTTGCCGGTCGAGGCACAGACCACGGCCTGCACGCCCTGCCCGGCCGCGACGCTGAGTGCAACTGTCATGCCGCGGTCCTTGAACGAACCAGTCGGATTGGCGCCCTCGACCTTGATCCAGGTCTCGCAGCGCAGCAGCTCCGACAGCTTCTGGGCTGCAACCAGCGGCGTGCCTCCTTCGCCGAGGGTGATCACCGGATCGCTATCGGATACTGGCAGCCAATCTCCGTAGCGAGCGATCACTCCATATCCGGGACGACGCCCCAGAGACGGTGGTCGATCCGCCATGCAGGACTCAGGGATCACGTCAGTCCCCTTCGACTCGCATCACGCTGGTGACCTCGCGGACTACGTCGAGATTGCGTAAAGCTCGCACGGTTGCGCTGAGCGCGGCGTCTTGTGCGTGGTGGGTCACGATCACCAGCTGAGCGCCGGCACCCCGCCCGTTTTGCCGTACGGTCTCGATCGACACGTCGTGCTCGGCGAAGACATGAGCGATGGTCGCCAATACACCCGCTCGGTCGGCCACCTCGAGCGAGAGGTGGTAACGAGTCATCACGCTGCCGATCTCGCTGACAGGACGTGCCGCGTAGCTGGACTCGCCCGGGCCGACTGCCCCGCGCAGCCGGTTCCGGGCCACCGTGACAAGATCCCCGAGGACGGCACTCGCCGTGGGTGAACCCCCGGCACCAGGCCCGTAGAACATGAGCCGTCCGGCAGACATCGACTCGACGAACACCGCGTTGTATGCATCACCAACCCCGGCGAGTGGGTGGGACCGCGGAATCATCGCTGGATGGACCCGTACTGACACCCGTCGGTCAGTGGCGCCAGCCACTGCTGGGGATAGCTGGCAGATCGCCAGCAGCTTGACCACACAGCCGATGTCGTGCGCAGAGGCGATATCAGCAGAAGTGATCCCGGTAATGCCTTCGCGGTAGACATCCGCGCCAGTGACGCGAGTGTGAAAGGCCAGGCTCGCCAAGATTGCCGCCTTCGCTGCGGCGTCGAAGCCCTCGACGTCTGCCGTCGGATCGGACTCCGCGTAGCCGAGAGCCTGCGCCTCGGTCAGCGCCTCGGCAAAACCGATGCCGGCGGTATCCATGCGATCCAAGATGTAATTCGTGGTGCCGTTCACGATCCCGATCACCGAGGTGATCTCGTCACCGACGAGGGACTCCCTGAGCGGCCGGATGATCGGGATGGCGCCCGCAACCGCAGCCTCAAAATAGAGGTCAGCTCCGCCCCGTTGGGCAGCCTCAAACAGCGTGCCGCCATCCTCGGCCAACAGCGCTTTATTCGCGGTCACCACCGAAGCCCCATGACGTAACGCCGCCAAGATCAACGACCGGGCCGGCTCAATCCCGCCGATGAGCTCGATCACCAGATCGATGTCTTCTCGGTTCACCAGCGCCTCGGCGTCGGTGGTGAATAGCCCAGGATCTATGCCGGGGCGGTCGCGGTCATCTCGGCGCACTCCAATGCCGACAAGCTCCAACGGCCTGCCAACCCGGGCGCGCAAATCAGCCGCCTGCTCGATGATCAACCGCGCCACCTCCGAGCCAACTACGCCACAGCCGAGCATGGCCACCCGGAGCGGTGTGAGCGGTGGAACGTCAAGGAGGTGCGTGGGCTGCACGCTGGTCAAAGTCACAGAAACCTCATTTACACAACGAGACCACGACCCCGAATCGTGGCGGTTTCATTGTTCCCTATCGCCTCCAGACCTCTGCGCGCGTATCGCGCTATAAACCGTGCGCAATTCCGATGCTTGCAGAGCTTTCTGCTTCATACAGCATCCAGTGCCAACAAATCCTCAATCGTTTCGCGTCGGATGAGTGTCGTGATCTCACCACCGCGAACCGCAATGACTGGCGGTCGGGGAACATAGTTGTAGTTGCTCGCCATCGAGCGGCTGTACGCGCCCGCACCTGGCACCGCGAGCAGGTCGCCGTCGGATATGTCCGCCGGCAGGAACTCATCACGGACCAAAATGTCGCCGCCTTCGCAGTGCTTGCCAACCACCCGGGCGAGGACCGGGGCTGCCGCAGAACGGCGTGAGGCCAAAGTCGCCGAGTACGCAGCCGCATAAAGGGCAGTCCGGATGTTGTCACTCATGCCCCCATCAACGGCGACGTAGAGGCGGCTGGCGCCACCGTCCAACGCAACGGGCTTGACGGTGCCGACCCGGTAAAGGGCGAAAGTGCTGGGACCGCTGATCGCGCGGCCCGGCTCGATCGACACATGCGGAACGCTGATAGCGAGCGCTGAACATTCGTTGTCGAGGATCTCGCGAAGGGCTTGAGCGAGCGCGGCAGGCGAGGATGGCGTGTCAGCGCTGGTGTAGGCAATTCCGAAGCCGCCACCAAGATCGAGCTCACCGAGCTGAACGCCGGTCTGAGCTGCGAAATCGGCGTGCAGCCGCAGGGTGCGTCGCGCCGCTACCTCGAACCCGCCAGCGTCGAAAATCTGCGAGCCGATGTGGGAATGAATACCGATTAGTTCAAGCCACGGTTCCTGATAGCACCTCAGCAGCGCTGAGAGCGCCGTACCATCGGCGATCGAAAATCCGAACTTCTGATCTTCGTGCGCGGTTGCGATGTACTCGTGGGTATGCGCCTCGACGCCCGTGGTCGCCCTGACCATGACTCGCGGCCGGATCTGCAACTCCTCGGCAAGTGTGCTGAGGCGGCCGATCTCATCAGATGAGTCAAGGACGATCCTGCCAATTCCTCCCGTCAGCGCCTGCCGTAACTCCTCGACACTCTTGTTGTTGCCGTGCAGCCCCACCCGCCCCAGATCGATACCAGCACGTTGCACCACAGCCAGCTCGCCGCCGGTACAGACATCGACGCCGAGGCCCTCTTCGGTTACCCACCGGGACACCGTCGTACAGAGAAACGATTTGGCCGCGTAGTAGACATCCCAACCCTCGAAGGCAACTGCGAACGCGCGGGCTCGCTCTCGCAAATCCGCTTCGTCCACCACGTAGACAGGCGTGCCGACCTGTTGGGCAATCTCGTCGACGCTGACGCCGCCCACAGTGAGTACGCCGGTTTCGTCTTTGTCAACACCGCTGCTCCAGAGGCTTGGCAGCAGTGTGTTGACGTCGTGGGGCATGCTCAGCCAGCTGGGAGCCGGCGCGGTGGAATCGGCGTGGATCGAGCCGGCCACGTGGGTATGCGTCACATCGCGGAACTGTGCCAGACCAGGGCGAATAGCCGCGGACTTATCAGCCCGCGGACACCGGTACTGGGCACTATGACGATGCCGTGATCTCGATGAAGCGGCTGTCGGCTAGACGCACCTCGGTTGGCGCGGGGCTAACCTCGCCGTCGGCGATGACCCGGAGGCCATTGCATGCCGATCCGAGGCAGCGATCATCGAACCGCACACCCCAGACCGTGAAGAACTGACCGAGCGTGAGTGCGTCGGTTCCACGGCCCTCCAGCCATATCTGGCCAGAGGGGTCGTGGGTATGCATCGGAGCTTGCACCGCGCGAAGCCGGTCAATTCCCACATACGCTGGCACTTCCACTGGCACGCCATCCACGGTGATCTTGAGATTGACGACACTTGACTTCCCTTTGCTGCTGAGCGGCTGCGGCTCTAGTCCAGCGGCGGTGATGTAGGTGATGGCGTCCCGCGGCGCGCTCCACGGAGGCGGCGTGCTCCGCTCTGCCGCGGGGGTGGGTGTGGCCTGGCGAACGCAGCTCGTCAGCACAAGCAGCACGACGAGCACCGCCGCCCGCGCGGCGTAAGCGCTCCACTGACCGCCCGGCACGGGGTCGAGAATAGAACGACGAAGATGTCACGGCTGCTGCAGCAAGCGGCTGGCCACCGGCACGCTGGTACATTGCCTTTCGGCCCTACAACGGGCCGGGCTTGCCTACACTGGCCTGCCCCCGTAGCTCAGGGGATAGAGCACCGCCCTCCGGAGGCGGGAGCGCGAGTTCGAATCTCGCCGGGGGCGCCGACAAAGCGCCTTGTCAACCGCTATTTCGGGCAGCGTACAAGCCCACCACCTCCCCTCCATGACACATCTGTGACACATCTGCGAGCGCTGAGGTCCTCGCTGCGTCCATTGCGTCGGCCACAACGTCGAGCCGATCGCCGAATAGATGGCCGTACTGATCCAGCGTCATCACTGCACTCTTGTGGCCGAGCATCTGCTGCACGACCTTGACGTCAGCCCCCGAGGCGATCGCCAGCGAGGCGGCCGTATGGCGTAGCTCGTGCGGGTGGAAGCCGGGAATGCCGATGGACTTGGCCGCCTCGACCAGCGCGCCCCGTCGGAAGGTTCCGGTGCGCATCACCGCTCCGCGAGCACCGGTGAAGACAAGATGATCGGGTGCTTTGCCAGCAACGTGGCGAGCGAGGTCCTCGATGAGGAATCGGGGCAGCGGAACCTCACGCCGCTCGTGTCCTTTGGTCGGCCCGAAGGTCATCGCGCCCTTGACCGGGGTCACGGACTCGGCGACCAGTACCCGCCGGCGCAAGAAATCGATCCGAGCGACGCGGAGTGCTGCCATCTCCCCCCACCTCACTCCGGTGTAGGCCAAGAAGAGCACTGCGAGCCGGTATTCCTCACCGCAGGCATCGGCAAGCTCGGCAACCTGCTGGTGAGTCAAGAACCGCTTCTCTGTCTCCCGTACGCGCGGAAGGCTGACATTGGCTGCGGGATTGACCGCGAGCCGCCCGTCCCTCACCGCGTAGGCCAGGGACATGCTGAGCACCCGGTACGTCTTCCTGACACTGGCCGGCGCAAGGTCGAGCCGGGTGATCCAGCGCTGCACCTCAGCATGAGTCACGGAGGCTAGCGGGTAGCTCCCCCAGCGTGGCCGGATGTGCCTGTGGACGATGCCCTCATAGCGCTCACGGGTCTTCGGTGCGAGGTCAGCCTGCGCATCGAGCCACAAGTCAGCCCAAGAGCCGACTGTGACCTTGGAGCGGGCCGGATCAACATACTGACCGGTCAGCTTCGCGTTCTCGATGCTGGTGAGGTAGCGCTCAGCGTCGATCTTGCGAGCGAACGTCTTGTTGCGCTGCTTGCCGCTTGGGTCGCGGTACCGCGCCACGTAGCGAAGCCGGCCGCCATCCTCTCGGCGCTCGATACTGGTCACGAGCCCTTCCTCTCCGCCCGCTTCCGGGCACGGTATGCCTTAACGCGGGCAGCCGTTGCGCACTGCGGCGTGCAGTAGGTGACGCCTGTGGTTCGGGAGTAGTGCGACGATCCGCCCACTTGTCGTGCGAAGATCTGGCCGCAGTGTGGGCAAGTGAGGTAGTCCACCTCATCAGCAAGATCGTTAACGAGCTGCAGAACCCCAACCTGGAAGAAGGTGGGAATGTCGCCGCCAACCTCTCGGCCAGTGTCTGCGAAGACCTGAACCCGTACATGGAAGACCCGAAGGGCTTGGTTAGCGCGGTAGCTGAACTCGCGCCAGGCATCCTCTTCGGTGTTGACGTAGTGAGGTTGTCCCGGCTCCGCGACAATGGCCTTGCCATATGGGGGCTAGATAGTCGCCGCTGCGGTAGGCGACGGCGTGCCTGCCCAGGATGTCGAGAATCTTGAGTCTGTAGGCCACCGACGACGAAGTAGGCGGACTCTCGAGCGCGATCCGCTGTTCTGGGCAGCCTGCCGCGCCGCCGAAGACGGCACTCTCGACCTAATCCAAGATCAACTACTTGCAGCGGCGACATCAGCAGGCGAAAGCGAAGCCAAAGCACGCCGCACCATCGCATCAGCCCGAAGGACGACTTCAACATGACCAAGAAGCCTGACCCACTTGACCCGGAGAGTTCGATCGCATCGCCGCGACGCTGGAGGCGCTTGGCATCCTGTTTCCCTCACCCAGCCAGCCGATGCCTGTGGCACGCAAGCTGATGAAGGCGCGGGAGTTCCGCGGCCTGCCGACACTGAAGCACTGGCGGGACAGCTGGATGCGTTGGGAGGAAGCGCACTGGGCCGAGATCGAAGATCGCACGGTCCGTGTAGAGCTATACGAGCAGCTTGAACAGGCGAAGTATATGCAGCCGACTGGTGAGGCGCCCTGGGAGCCGAACCGGTACAAGATCAACGACGTGATGGACGCGCTGCGCGGCATCACCCACCTACCCCAGTCGTACCAACCGACGTGCTGGCTACCTGGCACCGCTGGCACAGGCGCGCCAGTGATCGCTGCGACAAACGGATTGCTCAATGTCCACACTCGTGAGCTGCAGCCGCTCACACCTGGGTTCTTCAACCTCGTTTCGGTCCCCTTCCCCTACGATCCGAACGCACCGACGCCGACACGCTGGCTCGAGTTCCTTCACCAGCTCTGGCCAGACGACGAAGAAGCTATCGACGCCCTACAGGACTTCTTCGGCTACGTGCTGAGCGGCAGAACCGATCTCCAGAAGATTTTTGTGATCATCGGCCCAATCCGGTCTGGCAAGGGCACAATCGCGCGAATCCTCACGGCCATGATCGGCACAGGTCACGTCGCCAACCCGACGCTTTCCAGCCTTGCTACCGAGTTCGGCCTCGCCCCGCTGCTCGGCAAGTCGCTCGCGATCATTGCTGATGCCCGGCTGAGCAACAAGACCGACACCCGCGCAGTCATCGAGCGCCTCCTGTCGATCTCAGGTGAAGACTCGATCACGGTCAACCGCAAGTTCAGAGATCAGGTGTCAGTTCGGCTGCCAACCCGATTCCTGATCATCTCCAATGAGCTGCCCGCATTCGGTGATGCAAGCGGGGCAATCGCCTCAAGGTTCATTCTGACGACTCTGACCAGGTCCTTCCTGGGCAATGAGGACATCGGACTTGAAGACAAGCTGCTCGCCGAGCTGCCCGGCATCTTGAACTGGGCACTCGGGGGGCTTGAGCGGATCAGCCGGCAGCGCTTCACCGTGCCGAAGTCGTCAGCAAAGGCCGTTGCGGCGCTTCAGGACCTAGTGAGTCCTATGAGCAAGTTCGTCCGTGAGTGCTGCGTCCAGGGAGGTCCTGACAAGACAGTGGTGATCGACACCCTGTACGAGCGCTATCGCGATTGGTGCTACGGCGAAGGCCAGAAAGCACTGCCAAAGACGCTGTTCGGACGTGATCTTAGGGCCGTGCTCCCTCGGTTGGACGATGAAAAGCCGCACGGTCAGCGACGCCAGTACGTGGGCATTGCACTGAAGCAGCACCAATGGGGCCGCTCCATAGGCCCCCACAATGCAGTTTCATTCGGTTCAAGTGGTTCGAATGGTTCGACGACCGATTTTGGACCGTACGAACCAGATGAACCGCATGGAAATCCATTGCAGCGCCCTATAAACGGGGACTCTGAATCGTACGAACCAGATGAACCGCATGGAAGTGCATTGCAGGGCCCTATAGACGGCGTACCCGGTCCATGCCAGCTCTGCGGCAGACCGCTCGCCACACCCAACATCGCCTGCCCCGCACGCGAATGGCACAGCGCGGACGCCGCAACATGATCCACAACAACGCCTGCAACTACTGGACCGACGGCAATTACTGCGGCGACGCCAACACGCGGCGCTACATGACGGGCAGCGCTGCATCAAACACATACCCGCAACGATTCGCAGAGGTGCCCTGTTCCACAAGTGTTCCCCAACTGTTCCCCGGGGGAAGGG
>JBKOZG010000330.1:0-5127 GCA_046725775.1 Actinomycetota bacterium
CCGGCTGCCAGCGCGAGCTGAAAGATGGCGATGCCGGCGAAGCCGATGGCGGCCACCACCGCTGCCACGCGGGCGACATGATCGCCCACCAGTACGCCCCGGCGCTGAATCATGCGGGTTCGATCAGTTCGGGCGATCCGAATCTGGGTCGCGGACGAAGCAGACGCGAGACCCGCCCACCACAACATGCATCAACCCAGCCTTGGCCATGGCTGTCGAACTGGCAAGGTTCGGGCCGTCGGTCGTCGTTCGAGCCCGCGAAGAACGAGCACACGTACGCCTTCGCATGCGGCCCGGCCGCATGGGCGGGGTTGTGGAAGCGGCCGTTACGGCAAGTCCGGCGCAATTTGGCCGACGCTGTAAGGCCGCATCATCTCGTTGTCCTCGTGCTCGACGATGTGGCAGTGCCAGACATAAAGGCCAGGCAGGTCGAACTGCGCCTTCACGCGGGTGATCTCGCCAGGGTAGGCGATGACCGTGTCTTTGAAGCCGAGTTCCCAGGGCTCGGGCCCACGTGTACTGCCACCGAACGGCTGCCGATCCACGACCTGGAACTGCACCTCATGAATGTGGATTGGATGGGCGTCCTCGGTGAAGTTGTGTAGCTCCCAGATCTCGATGGCGTTGAGCGCCGGGTTCTCAGTGATGGGGTCGCTCCATCCCAAGGGCACAGGTTCTCCAGACGCGTTCAGCGTTCCGAGCGTGGCCGCGATCGGTCCATCGAATACCGTACTGACCTGCTCGCTCAGCGACACCTGCCGCGTATTCGACGCTTCGCGGAGCGGTCGGAACGCAGGCAAAGTCAGCTGGTCGGGCGGGCGGCTGGTGTCCCGCGAAGCGAGGGGGACCACCGTGAATTTCATGACCTGCCCTGTCGTCTCGCGATCGGCGAACAGGGCTGGCGGGCCAGGAGGTAGCGGCTCACCGAACGGCTCGTCGGGGCCGAGGTTGACCATATAGATCGCCGTCCCCACCGACAGTCCGGTGAAGTCGACAATCACATCCGCGCTCTGCTGGGGCCATGAGCACCTGGTCAAGCGCGACAGGCTCAGGCAGGAACCCGCCCTCGGCGCCGATCATCCACATCGGCAGCGCCGTCGACGCGGGCCAGGACCTCAGGTCGGACGCCAACTTGAGGAGCAGGAACCGGGAGTTGCAGCCATTCAACTGACGGAAGCGATACCGCCGGGGCTCCACCTCCAGCACCGGCCAGGTTCTGCCATTGACGACCATGGTGTTGGCGAAGAACTCAGGGTTCCAGATGGGCGGGACGTCGCCGTCGGGAATGTACGGACCCTGGAAGTCGTCGAAGAACTCCCGGGTGTCAGGGTAGAACAACGAGCCGTCATCGTTGAACGAGCGATCCTGGATGGCGAGCGGGATCTCGTAGTGCCGCGTTCCCGAAGGATCTCCGAACCGGGGGGGCCCGGGAAGGACGGCGGAGGGCAGGTCGCCCGGCCCCCGGCGCAGCAGGTAGAACCCGGCTGGGCCCGCATACACGTTGAGCCGGGTCATCCCGAGGGTGTGGTCGTGGTACCACATGGTGGTGGCCCGCTGATCGTTCGGATACTCGAACAGCTGCAGCACCGGCTCCGGCCTGCGCTCCCGGTTGCATACCGGGAGGTCAGCGGGTCGCATTCGGCCAGCAACTTCGTCGCCCGCGCCAACGATTTGCGGCGATCGCTCACATAGCCGCGCAGCAACACCACGAGGTCGAGCGCGCGGGTGGGATCGCGCGGCGCGAACCTCAGGGGACACTGGTCATGATCAGCATCACGGCACTGATGGTCAACGGCCGACTGCGAGGAGGAGGCCCATGTCTGACATCGATGGACTGGAGATGAAGAGCAGAGTCGATGAGATCCTCAGCCGCCATCCGGCCCTCGGCTTCGCCCTGGGTGTGGTCCGCAACGGATCGCTGGAGTTCTTCCACACCCACGGCCTCGCGGACCTGGCGTCGAACAGACCCGTCGCAGAGGACACCGTCTTTCGAGTCGCCTCCATCACCAAGACCTTCACCGCGATCGCCGTAATGCAGCTGTGGGAGCAGGGACTCGTCGAGCTCGACGCACCCGCCAACGACTATCTTCGCGCCTACCAGCTGATCCCGGCGAACACCAGCTGGCGGCCTGCCACAGTGCGACACCTGCTGACCCACACTGCTGGTATCGCCGAGCAGGTGCCCCGCTCCGGCATATTCCGTACGGACTTCGGCGAGAGCGTGAAGCTGGGACGGCCGGTCCCCTCCCTCGCCGACTATTACCGAGGTGGGCTGCGTCTCACCGCTGAGCCGGGCACCATGTTCCGGTACGCAGACCACGGGCCCGCGACGCTCGGCCAGATCGTCGAGGACGTAAGTGGGATGTCCTTGAACCGCTACCTCCGCGAGCACGTCTTCGAACCCCTCGGTATGGCCGACACCACCCTCGTACGATCCGAGGTGGTCCAGTCATGGCTGGCGACTGGGTACAAGCTGAGCTCGACCGGCCCCAAGCCCGTCACTGACCGTGAAGTCGTCACGGCAGGCGCCGGCGGCACCTACTCCACGCCCAAAGACATGGCGCGGTATCTCGCGGCCCTCCTGGGTGGTGGCGCCAACGAGCACGGCACCGTGCTCAAACCCGCGACGCTTGCCAGCATGTTCGCCGCCCAGTACCAGCCCCATCCCCGGATACCGGGCATGGGAATGGCATTTTGGCGCCGCACCGCCGGGGGGCATCCCGTGGTCGAGCACCAGGGCATCATCCCTGGATTCGACTCCCAGATCCTGGCGGCCCCCGACGACGGAGTCGGGCTGATGGCCTTCACCAACGGGGCCAGCCGCGCGGTGCAGTGGATGCCGGTTGAAATGTCGAGACTGCTTCACCATCTGGTGGGCGTCCCTGAGGACGTCATCCAAACCGACGTCCCGCAACGACCCGAGATCTGGGGTGACCTTTGCGGTTGGTACTACCTTCCCGGGCCTCTGACAGACGTGCGTCTGAGGACGATAGCGGGCGTTGGGGTTGAGGTCTTCGTCCGCCGCGGCCAGCTCGTCCTCCGGTTCCTGACCCCGATACCGGCCCTCTACCGGGGCTTTCCCCTGCACCCGGCTGATGACACGGACCCTTATGCGTTCCGGATGGACCTCTCTGAGTTCGGACTGGGCCCCTTCACGGTCGTATTCAGCAGCAAACCCGAAACGGAAACAATGGCAGTCCACTTCGATGTGATGCCGGTTTCCGCGTACGGGAAATCGGCGGCCACGAACCCGAGGCTGTGGGCCGACGCGGCAATCGCCCTCTCATCAATGGCTATCCTCGGCCGCAGGTTCCGCAGGGTACGACGCAAGCGCAAGGCCTAGCAGGGCAACTGTTACGAGACGCCGGGGGATCCTTGCCCTCCATGGGCCTGCACTGCGCGTCGTCCAGCACCGGCTCCGGTCGGTGCAGTCGAACTCAGGATGCGTAGGCTCCGAGGAGGTCCCGGGCTGAGATCATCCCGACCGGGCCGGTGTGGTCCAGGACCAGCAGATGCCGCACGTAATGCTCCATCATGAGCACTGCCGCGTAGCGGACTGTGGTATCTGGCGTGCAGGTGACCACATCGCGGCTATCCAGGTCGGCGGCGGTGGTCGCCTCCAGATCCTGGCCCGCGGCGATGGCCTACATAGTGTGTCAGGTCATAGCTGACAGATTTCAATCTCTGTCACGCGTAACTGCGAACACTGATGGCCTGGGGCCTGCCCGTCAGCTACGGCCTGCCGGCGGTCTACGACACTGTGGAATTCGAGAGGCAGGCTGAGGCGAAGCTCGATGAGGTTATGAGCCCGAGGTCGGCGATTCCATCCCGGTAATCCGTAGCAGCCGGGATCAGCCGCCGAACCACCGCTGCCGCCGGGTGGCGGCGAACTCCTCCTTCTCAGCGGCAAGGTCGGCTGAGGGGCCCAGGAACGGCGCTGTCGGCGCGGGACCGGACAAGAAGTTGGCGTCGACCTTGCCCACCAAGCCGCCACCGAACTCGATGTAGCACGACCCGGTGCCGTCGTAGGGTGCGATGGGTCCGGAGCCGTTGATATGGGCGGCGATGTCATCGGCGACGGCCCGTGCAGCGCTCTCGGCGAACGCGCCGGCTCGGGGAACGGGAGCGTCGGCGCAATCGCCCAGTGCGTACACGTTTAGGAAAGGCGTCGCAAGGTTGCGGGGGTCAACCGCGATCCAGCCGTCAGTGCCGCCGCGCGTAAGCCCGGAGGCTTCTACGACCGCCGGCGCCCGGTGCACCGGGATACCGATGAACAACTCGTACGGGATCTCTCCGGTCTTCAGCTGGGCCCGATGGGTACGCGGATCCAGCCCATGTACCCGCCGGCCGGGCGTATAGCCGATGGCGCGTTCCGCGAGCGCCTGCACGATTGCCGCCGAGGTCTCCGGCGAAACCGGGATCGGCGACTCCATCGGGCTGATCAGGTCGATCTCGGTGGCGTCTCGCACACCGCGACTGAGCAGATAGTCGTGCAGCAGTAGGGCGCCCTCATACGGTGCCGGTGGGCACTTGAACGGAACCCCGAGGATCGCGATGAGCACCCGACCGCCAGAAAACGACTGCAGGACGTCACGCAGCCGCTCGGCGCCGGCTACGGAGTAGTACTCATAACCCTCCGCCTCGAAGCCTGGCGTGGCACTCAGATCGTAGTCGGCACCCAGCCCCACCACCAGGATGTCCGGCTGGTAGCTATTGCCGTCGGTGACCACCTGACGCGTTGTGGGATCGATCGCCATGACCCGTTCCTGGCGATAAGCCACGCCGGGTTTGGCGATGTCCCGGTACGAGCAGCGCAGCTCGTCTCTGGTACGCCGGCCAAACAGGATCTCCAGCTTGGAGAACCCAAAGATGAACGAATCGTTCTGATCGACGAGGGTGACCTGGACCTCATCGCGCAACGAGTCCGACAACCTGGTGGCCAGTTCCAGCCCACCGAAACCGGCGCCGAGGATCAACACCTGCTGTGTCACCACAGCAGCGTAATGGCTGCCTTGGGAGGATCTTCTTGACTCGGTGGGCAGTCCGTGCGACTCGTCGTGCCCGCGTTGCGGGCTGTGTAGGGGTCGCGACGTACACCTGGACCGCAATTGCAGCGCCAGGTAGCGG
>JBKOZG010000208.1:0-9702 GCA_046725775.1 Actinomycetota bacterium
GGGTTGAGCAGAGTAAGAAAGGTTACCGCGCTCGCGGACAGCCGCTGCAGCCCCCAGAACCACAGGGCGTACGCGAGAATCCCGCTGACCAGAACGAGGTAGATCAGGCCGCCGATGTTCTGCGCTGTGAGGTGGTCGGGAAGTCCTTCGATAAGCAATGTGGCAGGCAGCAGGGTGAGTCCGGCGAGCAGGAAGGTCCAGCCGGTAACGCCGATCGAGGTCATTCCCTCGGGAAGGCCCCAGCGCTTGGTCAGTACGGTCGCGACGCTGAACATGATCGCGGCACCGCCCATGGCTACAAGGCCGACAACATCGAGGCGGGCGTCCGATCGGAGTACCAGCAACGCAACGCCAAGCACCCCCACGATGCCGGCGATGATCTGAGTCGGACGTATCCGGCTACCCAGCAACGGCACAGAGATCACCACGACAAGCAACGGGCTCAGCGAGTTGATCACAGCCGCTACGCCACCTGGCAGCCGGTAGGCGGCGATGAAGAGTAGCGGAAAAGAGTCCCGAGGCGTAGAGCACCGAGAGGACGAAGAAGCGGGCCATCCAGCGGCGCGGCGGAATCGGGCTGCCGATGATCAACACCAGCCCGGTGGGCAGCGAGCGCATCAAGGCGGCAAGCAGTGGACGATCAGGCGGCAGGAATTCGGTAGTCAGCACGTACGTGGTGCCGAAGATGATCGGAGTCAGTGCGGCAGCGTATCCCCACCCGCCGGTGTGCCGGTCTGTGATGGATGCCGTCGCGGACGCACTTTCGCCCGTCATACACTCTCTTGCTTCGTCTCCGCGCTAATGATCAGATGGCTGGACGTGGGGGTGCTGATCCAGCGTTCGCAGTGGCCGAGATGATCCTGTCCGAGGTATCCGGATTGCCGGTCCGATCGGTCGATGATCATCGCCTGACACGCGGTTGCGACGGTACGGAGGCTCGGCTCATCGCAGATGACAGCGAGCAGCCGCATGGTATGCCTGATCGTGTTCACCTCCAGGGTTGCCAACACATCAGCAGCGATGCCCGGCGCAACCAAGACGAGTGGGGTCTTGCTCAAGATCAGCATCTCCAGTGCGGCGATCAGCTCGCGGAAGCTGGAGACGGCGTCGCCGCATACCAGGACTGCGGGCTGTTCCAGTACTGCCCACGCGGAGCTGGAATCGGTAATGAAATCGCGCGAGGCGTAACCGGCCTCGACAGTTACCGTGTGCGGATCGGCCAGCTGTTGGGTGATGGTTTGCCGTGCGGCGTCACTGAGATCGGTCGGCTCTGCGTCTTCGGGTCGGCGCCGCGCCTGCAGATCGGACAGGTAGTGCGGTGCCGGAGCGTCTGGATGGAACTGCGGAATGGTCCGGGCCGGCGGCGCGAGCATCTCGGCGGCTCGCTGCTTATTTCGCCTGCGGTCCCAAACCGCACCGAAGATGATCGCGCCGAGCCCCGCAATGATCAACACGATCAAGCCGATGCTCCACGGGTCCATTCGTTCAGCGTGCCACACTCGAATTGAAAGAATGTCAGCTGCGAGCGGCGGCGGATTCCACGCGTGATGCGCGAGCAGCTCTGAAAAAGGGGTGTCCGTGCCGTACGAAAGCCGGGTGGACCGGCAAATCCGCGAGGCGATCGAGCGCGGCGAGTTCGACAACCTTCCTGGGCAAGGTAGGCCGATCAAGGGCCTGAATGGTCGCGATGATGAGAATTGGTGGGTCAAGGCCTATCTGGAGCGGGAGCAACTTCCGCTTCCGCTGCCGCCGGCGCTGGCGTTCCGCAAGGAGGTCAAGGCGCTGCCCGAGACGCTGGCCGACATAGCTGACGAGGCGTCGGTACGCGAGATCGTCACCGATCTCAACCATCGGATCGCGGAGTCACACCGGCGTCGGCTTGACGGTCCGCCGATTGTCATCGGGGTCGTCAACGTGGAGCGCGCAGTCGCCGAGTGGCGGCGCCGGAGGCCTGATCACAAAGCGCGTCCTTCGACAGGCTCAGGGCATAAGCAGGCTCAGGGCGCATAAGCAGGCTCAACGCGCATAAGCAGCTCAGGGGCGCAGAAGCGGGCTCAGAGCGCGTGGCGCTCAGTGCGCAAGAGTGGAACTCAGAGCAGGAGAGTCAGCCAACGGCACCAGGAAGAGAGCCGGCGCGCACGACCTCTGTGGCGACGTCGTGCAGCTTGCGATTGCTCTGCTGGCTGGTGCGAACCAGTACCTGAAACGCCCGCTCACGATCGAGCTCGTATCGAGCCATCACAATGCCCAGGGCGGTACCGATCGTGCGGTTCGACTGCAGTGCCTGGCGCAGCTGACCGACGGTGTTCTGGGCCTCGCCGATCGCGAGGTCGCGGAGCTGGTTCATCTGGTAGTGAGCGTGTACGCGTGCCAGCAGCTCGGATGAGTTGAACGGCTTGGCTACGAAGTCGTCGGCACCGGCAACGAACGCCTCCACCGCTGATTCGGCGTCAGCGCGTGCGGTCAGCACCACGATCGGCAACCGAGTCATGCGCTCATCTTGCCGAATCACGCTGAGAAGATCGAGGCCACTCTGTCCCGGCAGCATCATGTCGGTGATCACCATGTCCGGTAGATTCTCCGCGCCCACGATGTCTTGAAGCCACGTCATGGCGCTCTCGGCATCGGCCGCGGCCTCCACGGAGTATCCGTCCTTGGTGAACATTCTTGTCAAGTAGCCGCGAAGATCAGGTTCGTCCTCGATGATCAAGAGACGAGGTCGATCGCCACCAGGCTCTTCTTCAGACTCTGCTGCCGCCGCGCTGTCGGCCAGGCGGGCCGCTTCGGAAGATCCGTTGTAGCGGGGCAGTCGCACGATGAACCGGCTGCCTTGATCCGGCTCGCTCTCAACCTCGACCGCGCCGCCGTGCGCAGACGTCATGTCAGCGACCAGCGCCAGGCCGATCCCGGAACCTGGTTGTTGATCAGCAAATGTTCCGCGGTGGAACCTCTCGAAGATGTGCGCCTGCTCATCGCGCGGTATGCCAACGCCCGTATCGGCGACGGTGAGGACCACCTGGCTTTCGTCGGCGCTCAAGCTCACCGCGACTTCGCCTTCGCGCGTGAACTTCAGTGCATTGTTGGCGAGATTGCTGACGATGGTGGTCCACATGGTCCGGTCGACGTACGCCCGGAGCGGTTCAGCCGGTATCTCGACACGCAGGTTCAGCCGCCCTTCGGTGACCGGCCGGAATCCCTCGACTATGTCGGCGGTCACCGAAGCCAGATCGATGTCCTCCCGATACGGAATCAGCGCACCCGACTCGGCACGCGAAATGTCCCGCAGAGTATCCACGACCCGTTGTAGCCGATCACCCGCTCGTATCGACGTTTCGACGGTGTCTCTTGCAGCAGCCGGAAGCGCGACGCCGGGCTCACGGAGGATGTCTTGCAGTGGGGTGAGCAGCATGGTCAGTGGGGCGCGCAGCTCATGACCGACGTTCTGGAAGAACTCATTGCGTGCCCGATCCAGCTCGGCGAGAGCCTGCTGCCGCTTGCGCTCGCTCTGATAGGAGACCGCGTCAGTCACAATGACGCCTAGTTGACGTGCGGCCATCGAAGCGAACGCAGTATAGGCGTCATCGGGGCGCCAGTAGGGGTTGACGCCAAGGACAAGCACTCCGATCGGCGTCCGGGTGCCCAACATGACCACCGGCAGGACGAAGGCTTGGTCGGGCGTTAGCGGTCCCAGCGGTCCCGGAGCGAAGACGCCTGGATGTCGCTCCCGCAGCCCGGAGACCAGCTCCGTGCTCCCGTGCTCCATCACCTCGGGAACCGGCCCGCTGGTCGGTGCAAATTCCACTAGTTCACAGGAGGCTGGGACAGACTCATCGAAGCCGTAGCCGGCCGCACGTCGTGGACCTTGATCAGGACGGTCGTGGAGGTACACCGCGGCGAAGGGGATGCTCTTCCGGTTTCTTCCGATAACCTCGACGGCGGCTCGGCAGGTCGAGGACAGTGAGTCGTCGGCGGTAACGGACATGGCACCGAGCCTGCGCAGCACCTGAAGTCGCCGCTCGTACAAGATGTGCTGCGTCGTCTCGGTGATCGCGTTGAAGAGCCCGACAATCTTGCCGTCGGCGTCACGGATGGCGCTCAGGGAGAACGTGAAGTGCGCCTCCTCGGGATATCCGCGTCTATCAATGATCAGCTGTTGATCATCACTGTGGTACGCCCGGCCCGTGCGCATCACCTCGTGCAAATGTTCCTCGCTGGCTGGCCAGAGGTGCGGGCCTACCTCGCTTGCCGATCGACCGAGTGCCCATGGGTGTTTTTCTGCGCCCAGCAGCGGAATGTAGGCCTCGTTGTAGAGCAGGAGCAAGTCTGGTCCCCAGCTGATCTGGACCGGAAAGTCTGAGTCCAGGCAAAGATCCACGACGAGCCGCAGCAGCGCGGGCCACGCGTCTTGTGGACCTAGAGGCGTCGCGGACCAGTCGACCTCGTCGTAGACCGCTCGCATGAATGAGAGCGTTGTCGCACCGTGCGCCGAGGAATCCGTGGCGGACTGTTGTTGGGCAAAGGAGGACTCGGTCATGGAGTCTGAGTCCTCCAAATCTGCTGCGCTCCCCGACGACGGACGACGCAACGCGGTTGGGATGTGCTGGGGGCGGCACGAGCGCGACCTCGACTTCAGGTCGGCCCGCGCGCCGCCCAATCTAGTACGTGGTCCCGTGTGCCCACGCCGACTACACATCATTTGCTTGGTCTGCGCATCATCTGGTGCTGAGGCCCTCTCTGAGCACGTAATGCGGCGTGGAGAGCGGTGTCGGCCGGATCTCTCGCGGGTAAGTCCATGGTCATGAGCGATACGAAGGTGCCGACCATGATCAGCAGGTGGTATCAGAAGGCGGTCATCTACAGCCTAGATGTTTCGTCGTTCCAGGACTCCAACGGTGACGGCCGGGGCGACCTGCGGGGCTTGATCAGTCGCCTTGATTACCTTTACCGATTAGGCGTTTCCTGCTTGTGGCTCAACCCGATCTATCCGAGTCCCGGTCGTGACGGCGGCTATGACATCAGCGACTTCTACGGCATCGATCCCGCGTTGGGCAGCCTTGGTGACTTTGCGGAGCTAGCCCGCGAAGCACAGGAACGAGGCATCCGGATCATCCTTGATCTGGTCGTCAACCACACCTCCGATGAACATCCGTGGTTCGTCTCGGCGCGGAGCAGCCCTGATTCGGAGTACCGCGACTGGTATGTCTGGAGCGCCGAAGAGCCACCAAACCGGCATCAGGGCACCGTCTTTCCTGGCGAGCAGACCGAGACCTGGACCTTCGACCAACAGGCGCAGGCCTGGTACTTCCACCGCTTCTATGACTTCCAGCCCGACCTCAACTGGGAGAATCCCGATGTACGCGCCGAGATGGACAAGGTGATGAGCTTCTGGCTGCAGGTTGGCGCCGCCGGTTTCCGCATCGACGCAGCGCCGTTCATCATCGAGCTGGTGAAGCCTGGCGTCGACCCAGGTCCTCAGGACTTTTCGATCATGGACTCGTGGCGCCAACAGGCCCAGTGGCTGCGGGGCGACTCGGTGCTGCTCTGCGAGGCCAATGTGACGCCGACCGAGATCGTGAAATTCGTCGGCAGCCGGCCCGACGGTCCGAGCGACCGGGCGCAGATGATGTTCGACTTCCTACTCAACCCGCGGATCTGGCTGGCAGTGGCCCGCTGCGACGCCGAGCCGCTTATCGAAGCCCTGACCACTGCAGTAAAGCTGCCCGAAGGCGGACAGTGGGTCAGCTTCCTGCGCAACCATGACGAGCTCGACCTGAGCCGGCTCACTGACGAGCAGCGCGGTGACGTCTTTCGTGCCTTTGCCCCGCGTCCTGAGATGCGGCTATACGGGCGCGGCATTCGCCGCAGATTGGCGCCGATGCTGCGCGGGGATAAGCGCCACATTGAGCTCGTGTACGCGCTGCAGTTCTCGCTGCCTGGCACGCCGGCCCTGCGTTACGGCGAGGAGATTGGTATGGGGGAGGACCTCAGCCTGGACGGGCGAGAGGCGGTCCGAACGCCCATGCACTGGGACGGCACCCCAAACGCAGGCTTTAGCTCGGCAGCGGCCGATGCACTTTTCCGACCTGTCGCCATGACGGGCAAGTTCGGCGCAAAAAATGTCAACGTACGGGCACAGCAAGGCGACACCAATTCGCTGCTGCGGTGGTTCGAGCATCTGATACACACGCTGCGCAACGCACCAGAGATCGGGACTGGCACATGTTCGGTGGTCGACGCTCCGCTGCCGCGCTCAGTCCTGGCACACCGATTTGAGTCGCCAGCGGGGTCGATCTTGCTGCTGCACAACCTTGCTGACACCAAGGTGACGATCGACATTGGCCGGTTGCCGGGCATGGACGGCACCCCGTACGACCTGTTCGTGGACGGCCCGTACACGGCACCGACCAACAAGCTGACAGGCCTGGACCTGAACGGCTGGGGATATCGATGGATACCTCTGTCGCGAAGCGATCAAGGTTAGGTCGCCAAGATCAACTGGAGGCGCGATGCGCGAATGGTTGCGTGATCATGGACTGCTGATCGCCAACCTCGCTCTCTTTGTGATCTTCTTTGGCGGAATGGTGCTGTCTGGCGTGAGGGTCTACAACTCCGAGCAGCTTGAGCACGGTGAGCAGGCGGTCTCACTCGGTCGGTACCTGCTGAGCGGCGACTTCTACGAGGCGACCTTCGAAAACTGGGAGAGCGAGTTTCTCCAGATGGGGATGTACGTTGTGCTGACCGCCTTCCTCTTCCAACGCGGGTCGTCCGAATCGAAGCCTGTTGATGGACCTTCGCCTCAGGACGAGGACCCACGGGAGGCAGTCGACCGTCCGGGCGCTCCGTGGCCGGTGCGTCGTGGCGGCTGGATCCTGACTGCGTACGAGCACTCGCTGTCGGCGCTTTTCTTCATCTTGTTCTTCGCTTCGATTGTTATGCATGCGGTCGGGGGCGCCAAGGCGTACAGCGAAGAAGAACTGGCACATGGCGGCCAGCCGGTGAGCGCGCTGCAGTACCTCGGCAGTTCGCAGTTTTGGTTTGAGTCGTTCCAGAACTGGCAGAGCGAATTCCTTGCTGTGGCGGTGATCGTCTGGGCCTCGGTGTACCTGCGGCAACGTGGATCGCCCGAGTCCAAGCCGGTCGCCGAACCACACTACGAAACTGGGTCCTGACTCAGGCGGCGTCACGTGTTCGATGCCGTCTGAGTTGTTGTTGGGCGTGGAGGCGTCGGATGCAGGTGTTGAGTTGGGGGTCGTTGGGCTTGGTCGATCCATCTCGGCGGTAGCCATTCGGGCAGCCCGACGGTGTTGATCTGGTAGGTCCAGCCTTTTGCAGGAAGTGGGTTGGTGGGAGGGACACAAGCAGCGTCAGGTTGCAAATACTGCGTTAAGTTGCAAATACTGCGTTAAACATACCTAGCGTGTGCCTTAGAGAACGGCCCTCTGGCCGGGCGGGCCAGACGCCGAGGAGTTACACGGCCACTGGCCAGAGCCGTTGCGGACTCAGGGCTGCCCGGAGCATGGCTGTTATAGGAATCCGATGGCCGCCGAGACGTCGAGTTAGTGACGCAGTTGGCTGGCCCAGGAGCGGAGGGCGGTGTCGGCTTCTTTGGGGTGGGGGAAGCAGGCGTTGTGGGCGCCGGGAATGATCTGGCGGGGGGCGGAGCCGAGCTGAGCGAGGCGGTCCGCCCAGGCGGGTGGTGCGAAGCCGTCACGTTCGCCGGTGATCACCAGCGCCCGCATCGGCAATTGGACGATGAGCTGTTCGGGCTGGTCGGGGAGTGCCGAGAGAAGGAACCGCAGCAGCGGCAGGCCGCCGCTGGCCAGGTAGGACGGGCCGACGGTCGACAGCTCGGCCGGCGCCTCGCGCGGGACGGTCGTCAGCAGACGCCGCAGCAGCGCCGGAACGGTGCGTGCATCACGGTCGAATGTGGGCCCTGCGAGCACTACTCCCGCCACGCGGTCGGGCACGAGCAGGGCGGTTCGGAGGACCGACTGGGCGCCGGTGGAGTGGCCGAGGAGGATCACATCGTGTCGGTTGGTTTGCTCCAGCCAATCTGCCGTGCTGACCGCGACACCGTCCAAAGTTGGGGGGCAGCTAGCGGCCCGGCCACCTTTCCAGCCGGGTAGGTCGAGCACGGTGGTGCGGGTCCAGGCCGAGCTTTCCCGGGCCCACGGGGCCAGGTATCCCGGTGCTCCTAGTCCGGGAACCATGACGATCTCGGGAAGCGTGTCGATCACTCCGGCTGTGAGCGAACGTACAGGCCGTCCAGCGACCGTGGTGATGCTAGGGGTCAGTCCGTAACTGCCGTGCCGCAGCTTCCGCCGCTGTCGCCGAGTCAGATGTCCGTCGGAGTCCGAGACTTCGAGTTGTGGCGGAGCTGTGTCCACTGGCGCGGGGAGCTGGCTGCCTTCGACCGTGGTCGCCTGGGCCTGGGTCGCAGCGTCTGCAGGCTGGACGCTGATGATGAGGGCGCCTGGCTGAATTTCGGCGGTGAGGGTGGAGCATTCTCCGGCGACGTCTCCGTCGAGCTGATAAGTATCTTCGCCGTGGAGCGTGATTTCCACCCTTTTTCCGGTGTGTTGGTCGACTTGGTCGTCCTTTTTGGGGCGACGGGCGATCAGCCTGAGCGCCAATTTGAACCAGTGCCGGAGCCGGCGAGGTGAGGCGATGTATAGGTCGAGGAGCCCGTCGTCGGGTTTCGCGCCTGGGATGAGGGTGAGGTTGCCAGCGAGGTCTCCGACGTTGCCGACGGCGCACAGCATGGCGTGGCGTTTCACAGGGCGGTGGTGGTCGAGCCGGACAGTCATCTGCACCGGGAGCCGCCCGAGTGCCTTACCGGCCGCAACGAAATAGGCGGCTGAGCCGACCTTGTCCTTTAACTGCGGGTCGGTCTCCTCCATGATCATGGCGTCGACGCCTATGCCGGCCAGCACCGCGAAATGCTCCGGAGCCTTGTCGTCAACAGTGACCTTAATCAGGTCGATGACGCGGGTGTGCCCGCCGAACGCGACCTCGATGGCCGCCCTCTCATCCATCGGCAGGGCGAGATTGCGGGCCAGCAGGTTCGCCGTACCCGCCGGAACCAACCCCATCGGAATACCCGTGCCAGCTAATCCATCAGCTACGATCCGGACTGTTCCATCACCGCCCGCGCCGACCACCAGGTCGACGTGTTCGGACACCGCCTGTCGAGTCATCGCCCGACCCGGGTCGTCGGCCGAGGTTTCTAGCCACAGTGTGTCCACCCAGCCGTCCCGCTGAACGACCTCCTCGACCACGTCGCGGAACTGTTCACCGATCTTCGTCGGGTTGTACACCACGGCGCACCGACGGCATGGCCGCTGGACTACGTCACTCATTAGAACTCATATCTCATGCTGTCGGTGGACTGCGATCGACAGTTCGGAAACCCCGACGCAGCAGGGTTGACCACACCGGAGTCAGTCGATGACGGTCAGGGAAAAGGATCATGTAATGCACAGCTCGGCCACGCCGAGCCAGCTCTCTTGCCCGCAGACACCGCCGCGCCGGAACCCAGTCGTGTGCCGGCGCGGCAGCCCTCCGCGGCTCAGACACCTAGCGCTCGCGGCTGCCTGCCTTTGCTAGGCCGCGGCTGATCATGTAGCCGATGCTCAATAGGGTCACGTACAGCCATGCGCTACGGGCACCAAAGCCCTGGCCGTCATCGCCGTTGTCCGTGAC
>JBKOZG010000347.1:0-10686 GCA_046725775.1 Actinomycetota bacterium
GTGTCTGTGGGTGACCAACGCGATCATCGCGTTTGCCTTCCCGATCCTCGTCGAGACCATCCAGATCCAGGGGGCCTTCCTGGTCTTCGTCGTCCTCGGACTGATCGCGATCGCCTTCCTGACAAAGTTCCTTCCTGAGACGAGAGGTCGTTCCCTGGAGCAATTGGAGGAGGCGTTCGCCGCCGGCAACTTCCGCTGATCGTTCTTCGGTTGCTTTCTCCTGACCGCGGGCAGGCAGGAACGTCAATGGCGGGTGCCGCTCGACAGCCACCCTGACGAGCGACACTCGCCTTGACATTATGTCTTAACAAAGTTAGCTTGCCTCATGCCACTCGTTCGTATTGATCTTCTTAAGGGTCGGGCGCCGGAGGAAGTGCGCAGGCTGGCTGACACCGTCCAAGACGTCATGGTCGATGTCTTTGCGGCGCCGCCGCGTGATCGATATCAAATCATCACCGAGCACGACAAGGGTCAAATCATCGCCGAGGACACCGGCCTCGGCTTCGATCGCTCGGACGGCATTGTGATCATTCAGATCTTCCAGCAGGGCAGATCGAATGAGCAGAAAGTTGCCGCCTACGCCGAACTGGCCAAGCGGTTGGAGGCTGAATGCGGCGTGCGGCCGGAGGATTTGATCATTTCGGTGATGTCGAACAGGCAGGCCGACTGGTCATTCGGTCTGGGGCAAGCCCAATTCGTGGACGGCCCGTTGCACTCGCCAATTTAGGCCTTTCCATTTGTCTGTACAAAGAATTGACACCACGGACGGAGGCCAATACGGTGCTTGGAGAGCCACTATGCGGTGCGATCTTGATCTCGAAGGAGAGCCATGAGTAGCGATCCTCACGACCGTCCGGATGCACAGGCTGAGCCGCTGGAGGTGCTGACCTTCGGTCGTAGCGGCGTCGACATCTATCCATTGCAGGTTGGCGTTGGGCTTGAGGACGTGCAGACATTCGGGAAGTACTTGGGTGGGACTACGGCCAACGTTGCCGTGGCGGCAGCCCGCCTCGGCCGAAGAGCCGCGATCATCACCGGCGTGGGCGATGACCCGTTCGGCAGGTATGTCCGCAAGGCACTCCGGGAGCTGAACGTCGATGATCGTTTTGTAGTGACCAACACCGAGTACGCCACGCCGGTGACGTTCTGCGAGATCTTCCCGCCGGACAACTTCCCACTCTGGTTTTACCGAAAGCCCACAGCGCCGGATCTGCAGGTCAAACCGTCGGACATCGACTTTGATGCGGTACGGGCTACCCGACTGATGTGGCTTTCGGTCACCGGGCTCAGCGAGGAGCCGAGCCGTGAGTCGCATTTCGCTGTCCTCGAAGCACGGGCTCGTAAGCAGTTCACCGTGCTTGACCTGGATTACCGTCCGATGTTTTGGGAAACCCCGGCACACGCGACCGAGCAGGTGCAGCGGGCTCTGCCACAGGTCACTGTCGCGGTAGGTAATCGCGAGGAGTGTGAGGTCGCGGTTGAAGAAACCGAACCGGAGAATGCCGCAGATGCGCTCCTAGCCGCTGGCGTCGAGCTGGCGATCGTGAAGCAGGGCCCAAAGGGGGTGCTGGCCAAGACCAGAAGCGAGCGCGTTGAGTCTTCTCCGATACCGATCCGACCTCTGAACGGCCTTGGTGCGGGTGACTCATTCGGCGGCTCGCTGTGTCACGGACTCCTGGCGGGTTGGCCGCTAAACAAGGTGCTGCAGCACGCCAACGCCGCCGGCGCCATCGTGGCCTCGCGACTGGAGTGCTCGACCGCAATGCCGACTGAGGCAGAAATCGAGACGTTGCTGACCGGCGGAGATCCCAATGAGCATCTCGCAGGCTCGCAGGCGGTCCACTTCGCGACTGCGAGTGCCCGATGAGCACCGTGACCGACGCGGCGTCGGGAACCGAGTTCGCACGCTCGATCAGTGACCTCAACGAGATCCGCAGCCGCGATCCGCGGCGGATCAAGCGACTGCTCGAGGCTCGGCGCAAGCGGGAACTGTTCGGGCCAGATGGGAAGCTGATGATCATCGCCTGTGATCATCCGGCACGTGGCGCGCTAAGCGCAGGAGGCAGGGCTGCTGCGATGGCCAGCCGCACCGACCTTCTCTATCGGCTCGTGACTGCGCTCACCCGACCCGGCGTCGACGGATTGCTTGCGACCGCCGACATTGCCGAGGACTTGCTGTTGCTCGGTGTCTTGGAGGAGAAGCTGGTATTCGCCTCGATGAACCGGGGCGGCTTGCAAGGTGCAGCTTTCGAGATGGATGATCGCACCACCGGTTATGACGTGCGCGGCACGGTCGACGCCGGGTTTGAGGGCGCGAAGATGCTGCTGCGGATTGATCTCGACGACCCGAGCACGGTGTCCACATTGGAACAGTGCGGCCAGGCGGTAAGCGAGCTCAATCGGGCCGAGTTGATCGCGATTGTGGAGCCCTTCATGTCAAGTCGTCTCGACGGCAAGCTCTCGAATAACCTCTCAGTGGATGCAGTGATCAAGTCGATACACATCGCGCAGGGCCTGGGCGCTTCCAGCGCGTACACCTGGATGAAGCTACCTGTGGTTCATGAGATGGAGCGGGTGATGGATGCGACGACGCTGCCGACCTTGCTGCTCGGCGGCGACCCGGATAGCGCACCGGATGAGACCTACGCCGCGTGGCAGGCGGCACTCGCACTGCCGTCGGTGCGTGGCCTGGTCGTTGGTCGCACGATGCTTTATCCGGCCGACGACGATGTCGCGAAGGCGGTCGACACCGCTGTCTCGCTCGTCCGGTAACAAATCATGAAGTCGCGCTACCTGTTGTCGTCGGGCTTCACCGGTTCCGGTTCGTACGAGGTCGAGGTGACTCCAGAGTCGGCGGGCTGGGGTTATTCCTCGTTGAAGATCATCTCCCTGCAGCCAGCGGGCAGTCAGCGCTTCCAGACCGGCTCTGACGAGGTGATTGTGCTTCCCCTCAACGGCTCGGTCGTCGTTGAGGTCGACGACACGCTTTGCGAGCTCGACGGCCGGTCATCGGTGTTCGACGGGCCAACCGATATCGCTTATGTCGGCACCGGTAAGGCAGTGACTTTGCGATCGGCAGGCGGCGGTCGTTTCGCCCTTTGTGGCGCGCGTGCCCAGTCGGACCTCCCGGTGCGATACCTTGCCGCATCACAGGTGCCGGTTGAGCTGCGTGGAGCCGGCCAGTCCAGCCGTCAAGTGCGCAACTTCGGCACGCCTGAATCGCTGGATGCTGGCAAGATCATCGCCTGCGAGGTGATCACTCCGGCAGGCAACTGGTCCTCCTATCCAGCACACAAGCACGACCAGGCGAGCGAGACCGAGTCGGAGCTGGAAGAGATCTACTACTTCGAGATCGCTGCCGGGCCTGGCGGCCAACCCGGTTTTGGGTTCATGCGTACGAGCTCCTCGCCTGGGCATGAGATTGACGTGCTTGAGGAGGTCCGTGATCGGGACACCGTACTGGTGCCGTACGGGTGGCACGGCCCCTGTGTCGCGGCGCCCGGCTTTGACATGTACTACTTGAACGTAATGGCCGGGCCGGGTGCCGAACGAGTCTGGAAGATCTCCGATCATCCGGACCAGGCTTGGGTACGCAGTACTTGGGAGACTCAGTTCGTCGATCCGAGACTTCTTTCGCAGAGTGTCGAGGAGGCTTGAGCATGCCAGTGCTGTCAGCGGGTGGGACGACCCCCCCGGGCCCCGCGGTGTCAGCGGGGGGGACGACCCCCCCGGGCCCCCCCGTAGGGACGATCCAGCTCACCGTGGCGCAGGCACTGGTGAAGTTCCTCGGAGTCCAATACTCCGAGTCAGACGGCGAAGAGCAGCGGCTCTTCGCCGGTTGCTTCGGGATCTTTGGGCATGGCAACGTCGCCGGCATCGGCCAGGCCTTGCTCCAGGCGGAGCTCGACGAACCCGAGACGCTGCAGTACATCCTGGGTCGCAACGAGCAGGCTATGGTGCACACCGCAGTCGCGTACGCCCGAATGAAGAACCGCCTGCAGACCTACGCGGTCTCGACCAGCGTCGGACCTGGCGCCACCAACATGCTGACCGGCGCAGCGTTGGCCACCATCAATCGGCTACCGGTGCTGCTGCTGCCGGCGGATACCTTCGCCGACCGCAGCGCTTCGCCGCTGCTGCAGGAACTCGAGCTGCCCGACTCAGGCGACGTCACGGTGAACGACGCATTTCGGCCGGTGTCGAGGTATTTCGACCGGATCTGGCGCCCGGAACAGCTGCCAGCCGCGTTGCTTTCCGCGATGCGTGTCTTGACCGACCCGGCCGAAACCGGCGCGGTGACGCTGTGCTTCCCGCAGGACGTTCAGGCGGAGGCGTACGACTGGCCCACTGACCTGTTCGAGAAGAGGGTCTGGCACGTTGCCCGACCGCTACCCGAGCGATCTGTCCTTGAAGCCGCGGCTGCGCTCATCAAGTCGGCAGAGCAACCGCTCATTGTCGCAGGCGGTGGTGTCATCTATTCCCGCGCGCAGGATGCGTTGGCGGCGTTCAGCAAGGCCACCGGTATTCCCGTTGGGCAGAGCCAGGCCGGCAAGGGAACCTTGGTTTACGACCATCCGCAGTGCCTGGGGGCCATTGGCTCCACAGGAACCACAGCGGCTAACGCGGTCGCCCGCGAGGCCGATGTGGTGATCGGCATCGGCACCCGCTATTCCGACTTCACGACGGCGAGCCGAACCGCCTTCCAGAATCCAGACGTACGGTTCGTCAACATTAACCTCGCCGGGATGGATGCGATCAAGCATGCCGGTCTTGCGGTGCAGGCCGACGCCCGCGAAACACTCAACGCCTTGCTGCCGCTGCTCCAGGGCTATCAAGTCGACCGAAGGTATGTCGAGAAGTACACCGAGTTGAACGCTGCCTGGGAGGAAACGGTCGAGAAGGCATACCTGCCTTCGACTCCCAATGCGGGGGCGGACGGCCAGCTCACCCAAAACGAGGTGATCGGCATGGTGAATGAGCTGTCCGATCCACGGGACGTCGTCCTCTGCGCCGCCGGATCGATGCCCGGCGACCTCCACAAGCTGTGGCGCACCCGAGATCCGAAGGGTTACCACGTCGAGTACGGCTACTCCTGCATGGGCTACGAGATCGCCGGCGGGCTCGGCGTACGACTGGCTTGTCCTGACCGCGATGTCTTCGTCATGGTTGGCGACGGCTCATATCTGATGATGGCGACTGAGCTGGTCACCGCGGTCCAGGAGGGTATCAAGATCATCACAGTGCTTGTGCAGAACCACGGCTTTGCATCGATCGGTTCGCTCTCGGAATCACTGGGATCTCAGCGGTTCGGCACCAGGTACCGCTATCGGAACCGCGAAACCGGCCGGCTGGACGGCGCCAAGTTGCCCGTCGATCTGGCTGCCAATGCCGCGAGCCTCGGCGTCGAGGTGATCAAGACGACGACAGCCGGTGAGTTCGCGGAAGCGATCAAGGCGGCCAAGACTGCGGACCACAGCATCATGATCCACGTCGAGACCGACCCACTTATCGGTGCTCCGGATTCAGAGTCTTGGTGGGACGTGCCGGTCAGCGAAACCTCGACTCTCGAATCAACCCAGCACGCACGAAAGACGTACGACGAGCGCAAGGCCACTCAAAAGCTGTTCCTGTAAGGATGTTTATATGTCCATGATCACGATCGGTACCGCACCAGACTCGTGGGGAGTCTGGTTCCCCAGCGATCCTAACCAGGTGCCTCCGGAGGTGTTCCTTCGTGAGGTCGCCGAGGCCGGATATGAGTGGATCGAGCTCGGTCCGTACGGATATCTGCCCACCGATCCGGTGAAATTGTCTGAGCAGCTCGACGAGCACGGGATGGGAGTACTGGCAGGAACCGTCTTCGAGCACTTGCACCGTCCGGACTCGTGGGACGCTGTGTGGACTCAGGTGACCAACGTGGCGGCGCTGACCCAGGCCCTCGGCGGGAAGCACATCGTCGTAATTCCCGATGTGTGGCGGCACCATAAGACGGGGGAGCCAGTGGAGAACCGTGAGCTCACTGCCGACCAGTGGAAACAGAAGACAACCGGCCTGGACGAGCTCGGGCGAGGAATCCTCGAGGAATACGGCCTGCATGTACAGTTCCACTCCCACGCCGACAGCCATGTCGGCTACCAGCCGGAAATCGAGCGACTCCTGGAATCGACCAATCCTGAGTGGGTCAACCTCTGCTTCGATACCGGGCACATTGCCTACTACGGTGGCGACTGCTTGGAGCTGATTGCGAAATATCCCGATCGAATCGGTTACCTGCACCTCAAGCAGGTCAATCCGCAGGTGGTTGCGCAGGTGCTCGATAAGGACCTCTCCTTCCCGGAGGCAGTACGTATGGGCGCAATGACCGAGCCACCGCTTGGTGTTCCCGAGATGCCGCCCCTGCTCGAGGCGGTAGCTGAACTTGGTCGTGACATCGAGGGCATCATCGAGCACGACCTCTACCCGTGCGCGCCGGACCTCCCGCTGCCGATCGCTAAGCGGACCAAGGCCTATCTCAGTTCCTGCAGCGGGGCCAACGTCGAGTTTCGGAGGCAGCAATGAGCGATGACCTGAGAGTCGCCGTTCTCGGCGTCGGCATGATGGGTGCCTTCCATGTGGATGCGCTGAGCAAGCGGGTGCGCGGCGCCAAGGTCACAGTCGTCAATGACTTCCTCCCCGACAAGGCGGCAGAGGTTGCAGGAGCGGTGGGAGCACGGGTGGAGGCCGATCCGATGGCCGCCATCAACGACGCGGACGTGGACGCGGTGCTCATTGCTAGCCCCGGGTCGGCCCACGCGGAACAGCTCTATGCGTGCCTGGGTCGGGGCATTCCGGTGCTGTGTGAGAAGCCGCTGACTACCGACATCCACTCCGCGCACGCAATCGTGCAGAAAGAGAAAGCGCTCGGGCAGCAGCTCATCCAGGTCGGCTTCATGCGGCGCTTCGATCCTGAGTACGACGCGCTGCGCAAATTGATAGCCGACGGTGGGCTGGGCAAGCCACTCATTGTGCACTGCGTCCATCGCAACCCTGCGGTTGATGATCATTTCAACTCCGAGTTCATGATCAGGGACTCAGTGGTGCATGAGGTGGACTCGGTGCGGTTCCTGCTGGGCGAGGAGATCACCAGCATCGAGGTGATCAAGGGCGCTGCCACGAGCAGTGCACCGCACGGGACCCACGACCCGATGTTGGTGATCTTCGAGACCGAATCGGGCGCGATTGCGACCGATGAGATCTTCGTGAGGACGGGCGTGGCGTACGAGGTACGCACCGAGGTCGTGGGCGAGAAGGGCAGCGCCTTCATCGGCCTGGACCAGAACCTGCAGATCAAGTCCAGCGACGGCCGGTGGGGCGGGAAGATCACGCCGAGCTTCCTGGAACGGTTTGGCCAGGCGTACGACATCGAGCTGCAGCGGTGGGTGGACGCGGCCAAGGCCGGAATCATCGACGGCGCAAGTGCCTGGGACGGCTATGCGGCCGTTGCAGTCTGTGAGGCCGGCGTTCTGGCGCTGCGGAGTGGCGCTAAGATCCATGTCCACCTCGCGGGCGGCACCATCGCATCCATCGAGCCTGAGGAACCGCATGCCGGGATCCAAGCGCCCGACCTGGAGGGAGCGTGGCCGTGAAGCTTGCCCTGGATCCCCAGATGTTCTACTCGAGCAGCTCGGTCTACGAGCTGCCCGACATCGTGGCCAGCCTCGACTACGACTGGATGGAGCTCTCGCCGAAGGCAGATTTCTTACCGTTCTTCAAGTACCCACGGATCGATGACGCCGGGGTCAAGAAACTCAAAAAGACTACTTCTGACGCTGGGATCGGCATCGCGTCGGTGCTGCCAGTGCTGCGCTGGTCGGGGCCGGATGAGGATCAGCGACAGGCAGCCGTACGCGCCTGGAAGCGGGTTATCCAGATCACTGTCGATCTTGGCGTAGATGTGATCAACTCGGAGTTCAACGGCAGGCCAGAGGCGCCAGAGACCGCTGAGGCTCAATTCCTGAAGTCGATGGACGAACTATTGCCGATCTTCGAGCGGGAGGGTCTGCAGCTGATCATCGAGCCGCACCCTGATGATTTCATCGAGGACGGGCTGGAGGCCGTGCACATGATCCGGGGCTTGAACAAGGATTGGCTCGGTTTCCTGTATTGCACTCCGCATGCGTTCCACCAGGGCCACGATCCGGCGACGATCATCGAGGCCGCCGGCGACAAGGTCCGCTATGTCCACCTGGCTGACGCCTGGAACCACTTGACCTCGAACGGATTGCGCTATATCTCCAACCCGCCCGGCAATCCTGCGCGGGTGCACCAGCACATGGAGATGGGCATGGGGGAGGTCGACTACGACGTGGTCTTTGCTGCCCTTGCAGCCATTGAGTTCGACGGGGTGATCAGCAGTTGCGTCTTCGGGTGGGAGGAAGACGCGCGAGGGGTATCAGAACGCCAGCGTGACAAGGCACTCGCCCTGGTTGGCAAGCACTTTGGCACAGATGCCGTTCAGCAACTCCGGTCGAGCAAGATCACGAACCGATCATGATCATCCAACAAGCACTCCAGTAGCATCCTCAGATAGGAACAGACCATGGCAACGACGCTGTATCACTGGAAGTCCGGGGAAATCTTCGAGGGCAACAGCGGGCGCTTCTCCGATGTGACCAACCCCGCTACGGGCGAGGTGACCGCGCAGCTCGCGCTTGCATCAGAGGACGACGTCAATGAAATCGTCGCTGCAGCGGCGGCCGCTTTTCCAAAGTGGCGAGATATGTCCATAACCAAGCGCACGCAGATCCTCTTCGCTTTCCGCGAGCTGCTCAACGCCCAAAAGAAGGAGCTGGCCGCGATCATCACCTCCGAGCACGGCAAGGTACTCTCCGACGCGCTCGGCGAGGTCACCCGCGGCCAGGAGGTCGTCGAGTTCGCTTGCGGTATCCCGCATCTGATCAAAGGGGAGTTCACTGAGAACGCGTCTACGAAGGTCGACGTGCACTCCACGCGGCAGCCGTTAGGTGTCGTCGGCATCATCTCGCCGTTCAACTTTCCAGCCATGGTGCCGATGTGGTTCTTCCCAATCGCCATCGCCGCTGGGAACACCGTGGTGCTCAAGCCTAGCGAGAAGGTGCCGACGGCGGCGTTGTGGGTCGCCGAGTTGTGGAAGGAGGCTGGGCTTCCAGACGGGGTCTTCAACGTGCTGAACGGTGACAAAGTGGCCGTCGATGGACTGCTGACCCATCCCGATGTGCAGTCGATCTCTTTCGTGGGATCGACCCCGATCGCCAAGTACGTCTACGAGATCGGGACGACGCACGGCAAGCGGGTACAGGCTCTGGGCGGTGCCAAGAATCACATGCTGGTGCTGCCGGACGCCGACCTGGATCTTGCTGCTGACCAAGCCGTGAACGCAGGCTACGGCTCGGCGGGCGAGCGCTGCATGGCAATCTCCGTCGTGCTGGCGGTCGGCGACGTCGGTGACGAGCTGGTTTCCAAGATCAAGGAACGCACGGTCTGGCTGCGGACTGGTGACGGCACCAGGGGCTGTGACATGGGGCCACTGGTAACCGCACAAGCGCAGGAGCGGGTATCGGGCTACATCGACGCTGGTGAGGAGGCCGGCGCCACGCTGGTCGTAGACGGGCGCAGGCCGAGCGTCGACGCCGATGGCGAAGGGTTCTTCGTCGGCCCCACGCTGTTCGATCATGTGACGGCCAACATGAGCATCTACACCGATGAGATCTTCGGTCCAGTGCTCTCAGTCATTCGGGTGGACAGCTACGAGGAGGGCGTGAAGCTGATCAACGACAACCCGTACGGGAACGGGACGGCCATCTTCACCAACGACGGTGGCGCTGCCCGGCAGTTCCAATACGAGGTCAAGGTCGGCATGATCGGCGTTAATGTGCCCGTGCCCGTGCCGATGGCCTACTACTCCTTCGGTGGCTGGAAGAACTCGCTGTTCGGCGATACCCACGCACACGGCGTCGATGGCCTGCACTTCTTCACCCGTGGCAAGGTGATCACCTCACGCTGGTTGGATCCGAGCCACGGTGGACTGAACCTGGGTTTCCCCCAGAACGCCTGACTGACCTGAGTCGAACAGGACCAGGCGCCACTCATTTGCGGCACTGGAAGAGCTTGGGTACTCCTGGAGGGACGGCTCAGGTAGTTAGGTTGTGGCGTGCTCGCTTTCGGCGATACGGGTCACCTGGTCGGCGTCTCCACCGACCACGACGACTGCTGATCCGCCGGTGACCAGCGCGGTCACTATGCCGTCACGACAAGTAGCCCAAGGATCGCCGGACCGTACCAGGCGTCGCGCCGGCGGATCGTCGACATTGCACAGTTCTGCCTGAGTCAGGGTGCGCTCGGCGTCCACCCACGCGATCGCGTCGGGCTCCGGTGGGTAACCGAAGTACCTGTCCGCATGGCTCCGCACCTCAATCGCGTAGTCGCGAACCCCGTCCGGTAGCGACTCGGTGAATCCAAACCCCAGCGGGTGCAGCGCACAAGCGAAGATGTCGCGTTCTGCATAACCTTGCCAATGGCGCCCGGTCACCACCGCTGCTGACGCCGACCGGTTGGTGAGGTCAACCACAAGCCCGACCTGCCAGCAAGCCAGCTGCCAGACGGCAGTGAGCCAGTGGCCGGGTGCCTCCACTGCGAGCGGCATGCTGATCACCTCACCCTCACCTACAG
>JBKOZG010000460.1:0-6812 GCA_046725775.1 Actinomycetota bacterium
GTAGGAGCCCATCGCAACCTTTCCCTCCCGCCAGGCCTGCAGTACCGGATCCACAATGCGCCAACATTCCTCGGCTGTGTCACCGCGCACCGCGAGCAACGGGTCGCCTTCCAATACGCCCGCCAGCACTTCTCCGTACGGCGGCAACCGTCCCGGGTTCATGTCGGTATCCAGAGACACTCGATCCAGTTGGAGCGGATCACTCGGACCGTTGACATTGATTTCCAACGCCATGCGGTCCGGCCCCATGCTTAACCGCAGCCGATCTGGCGAGGCTTCTCCACGAAGTCCAGTCGGCAGATGGGGAAGTTGCTTGAAGGTGACCAGCACCTCCTTGCGTCGCTCGCGCAGCGCCTTGCCAGAACGCAGCCGAAACGGCACACCGGACCAGCGCCAGTTGTCGATCTCGACGACTAGCTCGGCGAGCGTCTCAGTGTTCCGCGCGGGATCGACTCCGGGCTCAGCGGTGTAGTCGGGCACGTCGCGCCCATCGATCGAGCCGCGGGTATAGCGAGCCTGGCGCCCAGCCCCAACCGGGTCATCGTCCCAGGGCCGACAGGCCCGCAACACCTGCGCCTTCGCATCCCGCAGATCCACCGCGTCAGCTCTGGCGATCGGCTCCATGGCCGCCAGCGCCAGCACCTGGAGCAGGTGGCTTTGGATCATGTCCACCAGCGCGCCTGCCTGATCGTAGTAGCGCGCCCGGTTCTCCAGAGTCAGTTGTTCGTCGAACACGATGTCCACGCGTTCGATGTGCTCGTTGCTCCATACCGGTTCGAATAGGCGATTCGCGAAGCGCACCCCGAGTAGGTTCAGTACGGTCGACCGCCCGAGGAAGTGATCGACGCGATGCACTTGGTCCTCCGGCACCAGTTCGGCCAATAGCTTGTTCAGATCGGCGGCGCTCTCCTGGTTGATGCCGAAAGGCTTTTCCAGCACCAGATTCGTGCCTTCTGGCAGCGACACCTGCTGGAGAGCCTTGCAGGCAGCGACGGTCACTGAAGGAGGCAGCGCAAAATACAGGGCTGGCGCGGGTGGGCATGAGTCGATGAGCGACTGCAAGTGGGCCGGGCTCGTCACGTCACCCTGCACGTACCGGGTCGTTGCCAGCACACTTTGCAGCGCCCCATCGGAAACCTTCCCATCCGAGAACGAGGTCCGGACCCGCTGCTGCCAGGCGTCGGCGCTCCAGTCCTCCGAGCCCGCCCCTACCAGCACGACTTCCCGACGCGACTCATCGCGGTCGAGCAACTGTCCCAGCGCTGGCAACAGCAGTCGTCCGGAGAGGTCCCCGCTGGCGCCTAAGAGCAGCAAGGTTCCGATCGAACGAGTCATCGTGCCCTCCTTGGCTCCACTCAGCGCCGCCCCAGCTCGATCATGGCTATGCCGCGGGCGTACCCGATCAGCGCTTCAGGCAAACCAAGCAGCCCACAGGCAACTTGTCAGCATCTCAGCCGGCTATGGCTGAGATGCTGACGCTGACAAGTTGGACTCAGGTCACCCTTGTGCGAGCAGGGCATCCAGCTTCTCGTACCCCTCGTTGACGCCGACATCCATCCCGCTCGCGATGATCGCGTCGCGGCCTTCGAAGCTATCGACCACGGAGAGCCCGACGGTTCGGGTTCGTCCGTTTCCCAGGTCTTCGAACGTCATGGTTTCCAGACTGACGCCATCGGGCATGCCCTCCCACGTGAAGGTCTGGACCAGCCGCTCGCTCGGCCGGACTTCGTGGAACGACCCATAAAAAGCGGCCTCCTCCGCGCCGTCTTTCACTGCTGCATACCGATAGTTGCCGCCCGTGCGGGCATCCCACTGATCGATCCTCATCTCGCTGCTCTTCGGGCCCAACCACTGCACGACCAACTCTGGGTCAACCCACGCCCTGAAGACCCGGTCCCGCGGCGCATCGAAGTCTCGAATGATGCGGATCGTGGGTGTGTTCGGGTCAGCCTCGATCGTGGTCTCGCGTGTCGCGGTTTGCTCCGTCGGATTCGTGCTCATGCTGCTCCTCCTTTGTTGATGATGGTTTCACCTTCGTCGTCCATGGCGGCGAGTACGGCATCGAGCCGGCGGTAGCGCTCCTCGGCTTGTCGGCGGTATCGCTCGATCCATGCGGTCATCAGGTCGAATACCTCAGCCTCAAGGTGCCGCGGGCGGCGCTGCGCATCTTGACTGCGGCTTACCAACCCGGCGTCCTCCAACACCTTGAGATGCTTGGACACAGCCTGGATCGACACGTCATATGGGGCGGCAAGCTGGCCCACCGTGGCATCTCCGACAGAGAGTCGGGCCACGATGTCGCGTCGCGTCGGATCGGCCAAGGCGGCGAAGACTCGGGAGAGTTGATCCTCGCTCATGGCAAGCCTCCGTGCTTGGGTTATTCAACCGAACGGTTGAGTAGAGCGTACGCGACGCCGTCCTGGGTTGTCAACCGATTGGTTGAATAGGCGCCTGCGAGAACCCCCGCCAGCTCACGTTTTGCAGCGTGCCAGCGTCTATAAGGTTGATTCCCTCGTGATCAACTTCACTGATCCTGCACTCGGCGCGATCAACACCGACGATACTCAGGCGATCACTCGCCTCCATGATCAACTTGGGCTTCCGCGGAGGCGGAGCAGCTGCTTGATTGGCAACTACATCGGCGGGCTGGAGGCCAAGGCGGCGCTGCTCTCGCTTGACTCCGGCAGGCCAATCGACGGAGACACATTGTCGGGCTAAGCGCCTGGCTCCCGAGCACTCCCGGCGCTAGGGTCTGATCGAAGCACTGGAGTGAGGCAATGGCAGAGAATCAGGCAGCGCGCCGGATCCTGGTCGGGGTTACCTATGGCCAGCCGGACGTGGTGCTGCGCCATGCCGCTCGCTTCGCCCGCACTTTCGACGCCGCGCTCGTGTGTGCGCACGTCGATCCAGGGCGATATGTGGTGGAGGAGCTCCCCGACGGCTCCGTGGCCTCGCTGCCGCTCGATCCAGACCTCCCTGAACTCAAGGACACAGATTTCGATCAAGGACTGGTGGCCCAGGTCCGCGCAGCGGTAGCCGATGACTCCATTGAATTGTCGTTTCGAGAGCTGGCAGGCGACGTCGCGTACGCGCTCACGCGGCTGGCCGACATCCTGAATGTTGAGATGATCATCGTCGGCAGCCGGCGTGGTGGCGTACGGGCGGGGCTCAAGCAGTTCCTCACTGGATCCGTCGCGGCCCACCTGGCCCATCGTCAGCCCCGACCTGTGGTTGTCATTCCGGTAGCCCCAGTTGCCGAGGGCAAGCCACTGCCGTGGGAGGAGTAGCACATGGCCACAACCGCCGGAGAAGCGCAGACCAGGCCGTCAACCATCAGCTACGTCCTCGGCGGCCTCGCGCTCGTCGGGCTGCTGGCAATGTCGATCTGGTTTTTCGCCACTGGCCTGATGGCTCCTTTGTGGGCGGTCATCGGCTTCATGGCAGTCTGGGTGGTCTTGGTGGTCTTGGGCTTTGTGTGGATCCGCCGGCATCCGTGGCGCGTGCTGTTCCTGCCTGTGATAGCCGCCGTCATCCTTTTCGGCGGCCTGCGCGCCGGCGCGACGCTGCTCGGCTGGACGCCCTGATCGGCCTTAGTGTTTACGCCGGCTGCACGCGGGTACCTCGAAGGCTGGAGAGGAGGTCCTGCCCATGAACCGAGGAATTATCGGAACGATTATCGGTGTCCTCGTCATTATCATTTTGGTGATTGTGATTCTTCAGCTCACCTGACAGCAGAACCCCGGGCCGGCGAGGCGTGCAAGCGGCTGCCCGCCCGGGCCCGTCTTCCCAAACATTCGCCAACACCCCCGCGTCGCGGCAGCTAAGCCTGTGCCTCGCAGCGCTCGGGGTGTTGTGCGGCTAGGTACTGGTAGGTGGACGTCAGATCCTGACTGCTCAGGCCGGCGCGATCCAACAGTTCAAAGAGTTCTCGGACGTTTGCTAGCAGCCGAGCTGAAGTGCCGGTTCGCCAGGCTTGTTGAGCCGCGACTTCAAGCGGAGCGAGTGAAGCGCCAGCGGGAGGATCGGGTTGGAAATCCCGATCGAGCAGTTTGGCTCGCGCTGCTCCAAGTACCCGGCTACCTGCCAGCGACAGTTCCCAACTGTGCAGTACTCGTGCAAGGTCAAGGCCGCCGCGCTCGGCGATGACCGCCGCCTCGCTGACCGCCATGGCGGTAGCGGCGATGATGTACTGCTCGCAAGCGTTGGCAATCTGGGCGCTGCCCACGCCGCCAATGCGTACGCAGGTTCCGAGCAACTCCAGCACGGGGAGTGCGTCCCGATACAGACCTGGCGTGGCGCCGACCGCGATGGACAGGTCGCCGCGGGAAGCGGCTCGGTGGGTTCCGCTTAGCGGCGCGTCGACCACTCGGAGCAGGCCGGCAGTTTTATCGGCCAGTTCGCTGGCGAGGTGCCGGAGGTCGTCTGGAGTTGAGATCGCTCCCATCACAAGGATCGTGGGGCTGTGGACCCCAGCCTCTAGCCCGCTCGGACCGTTCAGATCGTCCTGGAGTTCCTCCAACTTCTCCAACAGCACGAGTACGTATTCGCTCCGGGCGGCTAAGTCGGCAGGACTTGCAGCTGGTTTTGCCCCAAGCCGTTGGAGCTGGGTGAGCAGGTCGGGGTCCTTGCCATACGTCGATATCTGCGTCGTTTCCGGAAGCGCGCGCAACAGCCGCTGCAGGACCGGCTCGGCCAGGAATCCGTGCCCGAGCACCCCGACTGAGCGCGGATAGATTCGATCGCGCGCTCTCCCCGACGGCACCGTGCCACTCTAGCCGCCGCGGTTCAGCACGACCTGCACAAGCCGGCGCAACTCTGGCGTGAGGTCCTGCTCTGGGACGGTGAAACGCCATTCACCATATTCGACGGTGTAGACGAACCGATCGGGAGCCGGTCGGGTGGCGGTAATCGGCTGCGATCCGACTCGCATCAACAGATGCCGGACTTCCGGCCCCTCGGGATCGGAATTGAGGTCCAATTGCCCGACCTTGGTAGTTCCGGCAAAGCCACCGCTGCGCAGGACCGCGACGGTCGCGGGCTGCTCGGTGGCGCCGGCCGGGTAGGAGCCTGGCGGCTCGGAGGAACCTCCGGACCGGGCCATCCTTGCGCCGACGGCCTGATCAGCAGCGAGATCAATGCCCGCAGCGAGTAGGCCTACCTCGACCCACGCTGCCTGAACCTTCTCTGCGATCGACGGGTCATCCATGAAAAGGCGACGCGCGGAAGTGACAGTAGCCTGCGCGAAGGACTCAAAGCTGGCCTGTGCACTCAGTTGGCCGTTGACCAGAGTGTCGTACCAGACTTGGCCTGCCTTCTCCCAGCTGTGCCCGCCGAGGTCCAGCGCCGCCACGGTGAAGGCCCGGTTGGGAATTCCTGAGTTGATATGGACCCCGCCGTTGTCAGTGTCGGTCAGGACGTAGTCCGCCATGGCGCCGACCTGCAAATCCCTGCCAATCTGGGGGTCGTCGTACGCCGTTCCAGGCTCCCGCATGGATCGGAGCGCCGTAGCGTTGATCCCCGGCACGAATAGTCCTGCCCCGATGAGCCAGTCAGCCTCTGCCGAGGTCTGGCCGAGCATGTGCTGTTTGGCCATCGAGGCAAAAACATCGCTGATGCTCTCGTTCAACGCGCCCGGCTGATCTTGATAAGCCAAGCCGACCGTGTATTGGATGACACCGTGGGTGTACTCGTGAGCCATCACATCCATTGGCTTGGTGAAGCGGTCAAAGATCTGCCCATCCCCATCGCCAAAGACCAGCTGAGTCCCGTCCCAGAAGGCGTTGTCGTAGTCACGCCCGTAGTGGACTGTGATGGACACAGTGCCGCCACGTCCGTCAATGGACTGCCGGCCGAACTGCCAGTCGAACAAGTCCGAAACATGGCCCGATGAGTCATGCGCCTCGTCAACTGCCGGATCGCCGACCGGTGGATCGCCATTGCTGCGGACAACCTCCCCGGGCAGCGACTCTGTGTTGTTGGCAGTGTGCACCACCCGCTTCTTGACCCCAGGCATGCGTGGAGCGGCCATCTGACCCGGTGGCGATTCCCGTCGCGACCGCAGCCGGTCATCAACCTGGAGTGTTTCCCTGCCGGAGTCAGATGCATGACGGGTGCCGGCCCACAAGGCGACGCGCTGCAGCAGATAGGGCGGAACAAAGGTGCAGCACATGACGCCTCCTCACAATGGTCTCGCACAAGATGGCACATAAATGCAGCGCATTCGGGTGGCTGTGATGGTTCGATGAATCCATTGCAACCGCCTGTAGCATGCTCACAGGCAGGTTACATTCGGTTTTGCCGACCATCGGGGGAGAATTTTGAGCTGGGTTCTTGACGGCATGCCGTCGTACGTTTCAGGCTGACTTCGGAATGGGTCAACTCGCTAAGGCGCAGATAGCCTGTTCCGTGGGTTTCGATTGACGGCGCGCAATCGGTGACGGTCACCATGCGATGGGGACGATTCCGTGGCCACCCGGGCCACGGACCGAAGGATGTGCGTCGTGAGTTGATGTCCGCGGCGTACGCGTTGGAGTGTGCGAAGCACCTAACGCGATTTTGGCATGTCCACTTTAGGACATGTCCTGTTCCTGCTGCCCTTTTTGCGTGACTTCGTTCATAGCGCCTGCATAGCGTCCTTCTTGACAAGGCTCAGTTCTCGCTAGCCCAGATCCAACGCCGGCGAGACATCAAGAAGGGAAACTTCACATGCGGGGACATACGCTCAGCAAAGGCCACACGCTCAGCACGGGACACACGTTGGGCAAGGGACACACGCTGAAAGGACACACTCTCAAGGGACACACTCTCAAGGG
>JBKOZG010000221.1:0-7022 GCA_046725775.1 Actinomycetota bacterium
GCCCGAGGATGCTCAAGGCTAGGTCGACTGCATCGAAATCCCGGCCGCCACGCGCGGGTAGCCGCCAAGTGAGGTAGACAGCATCGGTCGGTACTTTGCCCGAGGTCTCGGTGCGCGGGTTGGCTGACAATGGGTCGAGCGGCGCGGCCTCGGGTTTGGTCGGCTGGACACCGCCGGCGAGATGCCCAAAGTAGATATCGGCCCGTTGGAAGGCATCATCCGGCTCCACATCGCCCACGATCGACAAGACAGCGTTGTTCGGCAAGTAGTTGCGCCGGAAGAAGGCATGCACATCCTCCAGAGTGGCCGCATCGAGGTCCTCCATGGAGCCAATCGTGGTGTGCCCGTACGGGTGGTCGGGTGGGAACGTCAGCTCATTGAGCAGCTCCATTACGTCCCCGTAGGGCACGTTGTCGTAGCGCTGCCGCTTCTCCTCCTTCACCACCTCGCGTTGGGTGTCAAGGTTCTCCTGGGTCAGTGCATCCAGCAGTGTGCCCATCCGGTCGGCCTCCAACCATAGGGCAAGGTCAAGTCCACCGGTCGGCAAAGTTTCGAAGTAATTGGTCCTGTCGAACCAGGTGGTGGCGTTGACAACTGCTCCGGCCGCTTGCAGCAGGGCGATGTGCTGGCCGGAGGCGACATGCGCGGAGCCCTGAAACATCACGTGCTCGAAGAGATGAGCAAATCCGGTGCGGCCCTGCTCCTCATCCCTGGAACCGACGTCGTACCAGATGTTGATTGCCACCGACGGCGCGATGTGGTCCGGACTGGAGATGACCCGCAGTCCGTTAGCCAAGCTGTGCTGGACAATCGGGTAGCCAAGCTGGTGAAGCGCGCCCGAGGTCATGCCCCACATCTCAGCACACCGCTCAGGCCCGGCTGGCTGCCGGGGGTTTACCGCCTAGTTGATCACTCCGGCGATCTTTGCAGGTTCGGCGTACGCGTGAGCCAGGCTGGTGATCGTCTCGTGGGCGTTGAGCCCACTGGGATTGGGGACGACCCAGACGCGGGCGCCCGAGAGCAGGTCAGCCTGCTCGCCGCCTTTGGCTTTGGGGTCGGCAAACGCGACGCGGTAAGCCGTTAGGCCAGCAACCGAGACAACCAGCGGCTGATGTAGCGCCACGAATGCTTCCAGTCGGGTACGGCCCGCCTGCAGCTCGGCGGGGGAGAGCTCATCGGCCCGGGCCGTGGCGCGATTCACCAGGTTGGTGATCCCGATGCCACGGTCGACCAGGTACGCGCGGTCCTCCTCCGTCATCGGTTCGCCTCGGTCAAGATCCCGATCAACGATGCCGGCCAGCCGCAGCGCTGGATAGAAACGGTTGCCCGGGTGGGCGAAATGCGTCTGCGTGGCGGCCGTCCACAGACCCGGATTGATCCCGACAAAAAGCAGCTTGATGCCCGGGCCGACCAGGTCAGGAACCGATGCGTTACGAAAAGACTGCAACTCCGCTTGCGTAAAGCCCACGCAAGTCACCGTAATGGGCATGGGTTCCGATCAGGTGACTCCACTCGCGGACGGGGACGAGCTTTGCGGGTGTTGAACCTCCATTTCAGTGCCCCACGGGATACGCCCGGTTAGCCTTTTCCCCGTGACAGGGAGCGCGGGTTCTAACATCGATGCCCGGCGCGAGGCTCGGCGCCGAGTCCGCAGGGTCGTAGTCACTCTGCTTCGGGCATTGGCATCCACCGCCGGACTGGTTGCGCTGTACTACGTGATCCCGCTGGACCCCTCATCGATGGGTGTGACAATCGGGCAGCTTTCAGTTGGGCTGCTAGCGCTTGTCGTATTGGTTCTCTATCAGGTCCGCTCTATCGCCAAGGCAACATATCCAGCGCTGCGCGCTGTCGGAGCCTTGGCAACAAGCGTTCCGCTGTTTCTGGTGTTGTTTGCTGGGACGTATTACGTCATGGGCGCGATCTCTGAGGCCAATTTCAGCGAGCCGCTTACGCGTACCGACGCCTTGTACTTCACCGTCACCGTGTTCGCCACGGTTGGATTTGGGGATATCACCGCGACGTCCGAGGGAGCCCGGATCGTGGTCATGGGGCAAATGATCGCCGGCGTCGTGATCATCGGGTTGGGGGCTCGTGTCATCGTCGATGCGGTGAAGCGTGGGCAGAGCCGGCAGCCGGTACAAGCGAGCAGCGCCGAGCCCGACGCGGAGACCCCGTTGGAGTAGGCATCGAACTGCCGTCAGGTTGCCGCCCATTGATCCTCGCAGTGACGTTAGTCAGGGGCTTTCACCCAATCCGGGTGAAGCAATTCGGTATTGGCTCCATCAAGATCGTCACATCGGTACGGGCAACAACCAAGGACTACCCATGAACGGAATGCTCAATGAACTCCTTGTCGGCGAGATCAAGGCTGGGGCGTGATCATGGCCCGACGACCGGTACCTCCACTGACGCCGGGATGGGTCCTGGTGGATGGTCTGCCGATGTTCCACCGGTTCAACGTCGATGCAGGCTCTGATGCTGATGCGATGGTGCACGTCCACGGATTCGGCATCTCCGGGACGTACCTGGAGCCCACGGCGGCTCTGTTGGCACCGCATTACCGCACTTTCGTGCCCGATTTGCCAGGGATGGGACGGAGCATCAGGCCTGAGGGGGGACTCGACTTGCCAGGGCTTGCAAAGGCCCTGATGTCGTACTGCGATGCCGTCGGAGTCGAGCGGCCGATACTGGTCGGAAACTCGCTCGGCTGCCCGATCATTATCGAGGTCGCTGCTTCCTTCCCCAACCGAATCGAGCGTGCCGTGATGGTCTCGCCGGCAGGCGGGCCTAACAATCAACCACTCGCCAGGGCTATTGGACAAATGGCGAGGGACGGGTTGCGTGAGCCGCCATCGATGCTGCCGATCGCAGCACGTGACTACCTCCGGTTCGGGGCGCTCCGAAGCTTGTCTTTGTTCAGGGCGATGACTCGTTACCCGACGCTCGAACGGCTACCCCATCTTGTCGTTCCTACCCTGGTGATCGCCGGTTTGCGTGACCCACTTGTCCGGATTGCGAATGCGCCTCGCCTTGCTGTGGTGCCTCACATCGACGCAGTCAGCGTGCCGGGTGCCCACGCCCTGAACTACAGCGATCCGCAGCTGATCGCTGAGCTCATCCGGGCTCACATCGACGGTGAACCGCTGGCGACTCCGACTGGGCGGCGATCTGTGGTTGAGCACGTCAGCGTTGAGGGCAACTAAGCAGGCTCTGGCGACTTAGGACCCGGAGCGGGGAGCACATTGGAAATCACAAAGGCAACGGCGACGGCCACGACGACCTGCGGTGTCACCATCACGCCGTCGACACCCATCAGCACTACGGCGAGCAGCGTCGAAGTCAAGGGCAGCCGCAGCATGGCGCTGCACATCGCTCCTATGCCCATGCCGATCCCTGCCGCCAGGTTCATGCCCGGCAACCCACTTGCGGCAATACCTAGGGCTGCGCCGATGAACATCGAGGGGAAGACCGGGCCTCCGCGAAACGCGCTCAGTGAGAGTCCGTAGGCCAATGCCTTGCAGAGGATGAGCAAGATCATCACCGCTACCGAGTAGTCGGTCGCCCTTTCGACCAGCTCAGGGAGTGCGTCCTGTCCGGAGAACAGCACTTGAGTAAAATCTTGTCCGGAGATCAGCTGGTACACCATCGCGGCACAACCGATGAGTAGGCCCAGTGCCGACGTTACCAACACTCGGCTCAGGTGAACGATCGGACGAAGCCACAATCCGATAGACCGGATCAGCCACCCCAGCAGGGCGCCTGCCCCTCCCATGACTACGGCCCAGGCCAGGGTGGCCAACGTCGGTGGCGCCGCGGGCGGCACGGACGTCAACTCGAGGGAAAAGCTGCCGAGGCCGGTCCAGTTGTCCAGACCGACGAAGACCAACGCCCCAATGCCTGAAGCCAGCAAGCCTGGCAACGCCACCAGACTCAGCGTCATTCCGCTGACGCCCGCGATCTCCATGATCAGGAACGCGCCGAGCACGGGGGAGCCGAGCAGTGTGCTGATTGCCGCAAAGCTGCCAGCCGACGCCATGATCATCAGGGCCATCGGTGGCGCGTCCCGCCTGACAAGGCGTACTGTCAGTGCCCCAAGCCCGCCGCCGATCGCGATCAGCGGTGCCTCGGGCCCGAGCACTGCGCCGAGGCCGAGGGTGGCCAATGCAGCGATGGCGATGCCTGGCAGCTCGCGTCCGGTGGCCGGTCCTCCGCCGGTTTGAAAGCCAAATGCGGGCGAGTGTCCGCCGTTGCCTGGCAGGTATCGGATGGTCAACGCGACTAGCAGCCCGCACAGCAGCAACCAGGGGAGCGGCCACCAGGCGGGCGCGGGACTCCCGAGCACTTGATTCGGCAGGTCGGTGAACAGAAATCGCTGGATCGCAGAAACTAATGCAAGAAAGCCATAGGCGATGACCGAAACGGGAACACCCACGATCGCCGCGAGCACAAGCGCTCCGATGTACCGCTTGGAACGGATTACGGCGACCGGGTCCATCGGGGGCGGTCCGCTGGCAGGCGTCGTGGCGGCATGCTGGCTCGCTTTGGGGACTGCCACACTCCTGGGACTGTTCGAGTCAGCCATCAGATGCAGTCTCTCTTCAGATCGGTCGGATGAGGCGGCAACATGCCGGAGCTGGAGAGCCTAAGGCAATGCCACGCCCGGAGGGAGGCCCGAAGGTGGGGCCCAGCGTACGATGTCGCACCTGAGCGGAAGCGACCCAGGCCTGTGTGACCTCTGGCGCCTATTCCGGCCCTTCATCGACGCCTTCGCCCGCAAGCAGACAGCCATGGCCTCGGCAGGCAAAGTCCTCCTTGTCGAGGCCGTTATTCCAGAAGACACAGCTGGCTCCGACGCCACCCACCTGGACACCACGATGCTGGTTTTCACCGCAGCCGGGAACGTACCGAGGACGAGTATCAAGACCTGCTGCATCGCGCAGGGCTGACTCTCATCAAGACCACCCCAACTGCCTCACCGTTCAGCATTCTCGAGGCCAGCTCCGCCGAAAACGGACAGCGCTGAAGGGTTTCCCTTGCGGCCTTCCGTCCCGCTTGAGGGTCCCTACCGAATCTGGCCTTTTACGATCAGGCCGCCGCTCCGCGCCGCTGGCCCGGCGGCTCACCTGGGCATGCGGTGCTGGGCCGCCGGTCCCGCGGCGGACAAGGTTGGCTTACCGCAGCCTCGGCGAAAACCCATCCGCCGGCTTGATCACCCATCCTCAGACATCGCAAGATTCCTGATCTTTAGCGAGGTCATCGTGCTTGCCGCCACGACCGTGATGTGTCGTCTCATGCGTTTGGTTCCTAGGCTGGCGGCATGCAGACAGAGATCAGTTCGGGCCCTGCATTCGCCTTCGGTGAGATCAAGTTGCCCCCCGGCAGCAGTGTTCGCGTCGAGGCCGGTGCGATGGCGATGACCCGCGGCGACGTGGCGATGACCACGTCCACGCGAGGAGGTTTCCTCAAAGGGTTGCGGCGCTCACTGGGCGGTGAAAGCTTCTTCGTCAACGACTTCACCTCACAGGCGGGCGGCCTTGTAGCGGTGGCTTCGCCGCTGCCCGGTGACATGACGCACATCCCTCTCACGGGCGGGACGCTCCTGGTGCAGTCCGGGTCTTGGGTGGCGTCCGATCCCACGGTCGACGTTGACTCGGCCTGGGGCGGCAGCAAGTCGTTCTTCAGCGGAGAGGGCCTGCTGCTGCTGCGCTGCAGCGGGCATGGCGACCTTCTGATCGCCAGCTACGGGGCGATCCGCGACTACACCCTAAATGAGGGCGAGACGATGACGCTCGACACCGGCCACGTGGTGGCCTTCGACGACACAATCCATTACGCCGTCCGTAAATCGGGGGGCTGGAAGTCGACGCTGCTGGGTGGGGAAGGGCTGGTGACGGACTTCACCGGACCCGGGCGGCTGTGGCTGCAGACGCGGAACAGCAGCGAACTGGTGAGCTGGCTGGCCGTACGGTTGCCTTCCCAGCGCGACTCCTCGTCCTAGATCGCCGAATTTCTGTTTCTGCTTATCTGGTCTTGGTGGCCCGACGTAAGCCGGCGTAGGTCATTACTGACGGCGCTCCAGCAGCATCTCGCTCCAGCAGCATCTCAAGGTTCGGCACGCGAACCGGTTCAAGCCCGACACTCTCTCAGGTTTGGTACTCGCGCACTCGCGGTCTCGTCTCGGGTTGATACGGCCTGTCGGTGCCGCAGCGGTACTGTTCGAGTCGTACGACGATCTGCCGAGGAGGCCCCACTATGAGCAATACAGCCGGTCCAGAAGCCTCCGACCAGGACGAAAGTCAGCCCGAGCCCCACGATATCGACAAACCCGAGGGTAGGAAAAAGGCCGTAGCTGGTGTCGAGATTGGCATGATGCCCGAGGGCCAGGGCAGTACGTTCGAGCCCGAAGAGGATCGGGAGCCACAGGGCTGAGGCGGAGTTCGGGAACTCTTAGACGCGGGTCCAGCTGCCGCTGCTATCAGATTTCCCCAAGTGCGATTGTCGGGGACGCCGCCGCTGCATCACGAGGACCGTCATTCGGTCGGCTTCTGGATTCACGAGCTAGTCAGGAAACGAGTCATCACGAGTACAGGAAAGGCCCGCGGCGTTATCAATACGGTTGTCGGTGCGCGCGGGCTGGCCGTGACCACCACGATGTGACCCGAGGGGCACGCCGCCGATTGCGAACCGGCAAGGAGGGTCCGGCGTCGAGAACGCCTGCCGGATTGCTGCTGACTTTCCCGCAAGGCTGCATCCATGGTCAGACCCACGGCAACCAAGGACACGATCGGTGCCAGTCTGTATAGCGGGAGTTAACTTGTGGGGCGTCCTGATACGTTCGCGCGGTGCGCACCCGGTTCGAGTTCGACTTTGACACGAAGGCAACACCGAACCAGGTCATCGAACTGATGACGGACTTCTCACCGAACCGCCGAGCAGCGCCGCGGCACGCTGCGCACAGGGACCTGACCTGCGAGCGGCACCAGCTTGGGCGCGACGGGGCCGAAGATCTCTTCTTGATATGC
>JBKOZG010000166.1:0-7655 GCA_046725775.1 Actinomycetota bacterium
ATGCTGGGCTCATCGAGCACATAGAGGACGCCGACAAGCCCAGAACCGATCTGTGTGGCGAGCCGGATTCGCTGTGCCTCCCCGCCGGACAGGCTGCCTGTCGGACGGCTCAGCGAGAGATAGTCGAGGCCGACGTCGAGCAAGAACCGCAGGCGCTCGTTGATCTCTTTAAGCACTCGCTCGGCAATCTGATGTTCGCGCTCAGTGAGCTCAAGGTGGGTGAGGAATTCAGCCGCCGCATCGATCGGCATGGCTGACAACTCTGCGATGTTTCTCTCGCCGATGGTCACAGCCAAAGACGTGGGTTTGAGTCGAGCGCCTTTGCAGACCCGGCAGGGCACCTCCCGCATGTAGCCCGCAAACCGCTCCCGCGAGGTGTCGCTCTCCGCTTCGGCATGTCGCCGTTCGATGTATGAGACCACCCCCTCGTACTTGGCGTTGTAGCTGCGCTCGCGGCCGTAGCGGTTCCGGTAGCGAACGTGTACCAAGCCAGGCACTCCATCCAGCAACATCTTCTGGGCCGCTGACGGCAGCCGCCGCCACGGGACCCTGGTCGAGAAACCAGCGCTCTCCGCCAGGGAGTCGATCAGCCGGTTGAAGTAGTCCGCCACGTGCGCCGATGACCAGGGTGCGATTGCTCCCTCGGACAGACTTTTCTCCGGATCAGGGACCACCAGCTCGGGGTCGACCTCCATACGCGTTCCCAGGCCGGAGCACGTGGGACATGCCCCCCACGGACCGTTGAACGAGAACTGGCGGGGCTCTAACTCATCAAGGGCGATGTCGTGGTTGTTAGGACAAGCCATCTTTTCGGAGTAGTTGCGCTCCCGCTGTTGATCCTTCGGGTCGAGGTCCACGAAGTCGATCGTTACGATGCCCTGCGCCAGCTTTAGTGCCGTCTCCACCGAATCGGTTAGCCGGTGCTTGACCCTCGGCTTTACGGCGAGCCGGTCAACGATGACGTCGATGGAGTGCTTGTACTTCTTGTCAAGGATGGGTGGATCGGTGAGCTGGATAACCTGCCCGTCGACTCGAGCCCGGCTGAAGCCCTCCGAGGCAAGCTCCCGGAAGACCTCGACGTACTCCCCCTTGCGACCGCGGACTACCGGAGCCAGCACCTGGAACCGGGTACCCTCCTCCATCGCCATGAGGCGGTCGACGATCTGTTGCGGTGACTGCCTGCTGATCGGCTCGCCGCAAATTGGGCAGTGCGGCCGTCCGGCACGGGCATAGAGGAGCCGAAGGTAGTCGTAGACCTCGGTGATCGTGCCGACTGTCGAACGTGGGTTGCGACTGGTCGACTTCTGGTCAATAGAAACCGCAGGCGACAGACCTTCGATGAAGTCGACATCGGGCTTGTCCATCTGGCCAAGAAACTGCCGTGCATACGCCGAGAGCGACTCGACGTACCGGCGCTGGCCCTCAGCGAAGATGGTGTCGAAGGCGAGACTCGACTTCCCTGATCCGGACAGCCCGGTGAACACGATCAGCGCGTCACGCGGCAGATCGAGCGAAATGTTTTGCAGGTTGTGCTCGCGCGCACCCCGAACGACGAGACTGTCGGCCACGGAGCACATCGTATGTGCAAGGGCTGACAGCGCACAGATGAAATCCGATGCATCGAGACCTCCCAAGAGTCATCGCTCCCGCATTACGGTATGGGGATGAGTGCCCCCGCATCTCCGACCACAACGCAGCTGGAGACGCTGCGCGGGCTGGTCAAAACAGCGACCCAACGGCTGCTGGGCGACACCATCTCGGTCGCAGACGAGCAGTGGCGAGCTCCCAGTAGGCTCCCAGACTGGACCCGCGGTCATGTGGCGACCCACATTGCTCGTCACGCCGATGCGCTCGTTCGGCTGGCGCAGTGGGCACGTACCGGGGAACGCCAGGACATGTACCCATCACCCGAGCATCGAGTGAACGACATCGAGGCGGGATCTCCACGATCCGGTCTAGAACTCCAGATCGACCTGGATACCTCCGCTGGGCGTTTGAGCGCGGCGTTTGATGCGCTCGATGGTGCCCGCGCGTGGGATTCGGTAGTCGAGATGAGCAGCGGGATGAAGGTACCTGCACGGCTGCTGCCGTTGGCGCGGCTCCTCGAGGTTGTGATCCATCACGTTGATCTCGATATCGGCTACGAGATCACCGACATCGATACTCAGACCGCGGAGTGGCTGCTCGAGTGGTGCGCGTTCCGGCTGCAGGAGCGTGGCGGCTTTCCCAGACTCCAGCTGACATCGGACACTGGCTTCGCGATAACGGTCGGAAGTGCCGGGGAGCCGATTGCCGTCAGCGGCGGAAGTACATTTCTTCTCGGCTGGCTCGTGGGCCGTACCGATGCCTCCGCTCTCACAGGGGTGGACGGGCTCCGACTCCCGGCCTACTGATGCTCGGTTTCAATCACGTCGAACCGGGCGGGCCGCCGCTCGTCGTACCACTGTCCGACTCAGTTGCGATGATCAAGATCAGTGTTGGCCCGGTCGACAACAACGCCTATCTCCTCCAGAACCGCAGTGGGAGCAGTCTGCTCATCGACGCAGCCAACGACGACGATCGGCTGCTGGGCATCATCTCCGATCAGTCTCTGGACACCATCGTGACGACGCATCGGCATGCTGATCACTGGCAGGCACTACCTTCGGTGGCCGCCGCCACCGGTGCCAGACTGATCTGCGGCCAACCTGATCTCGAGGCGATCAGCACAGGCGCCTGGGTTGAGGGCATGGCCGGGGTGTGGGACGGCGATCATGTCGAACTGGGTACAGAGCGGCTCGAAGTGATTGGGCTGGTCGGGCATACGCCAGGTTCGATCACACTCTCGTACGCGGGCACCGGCATGACACATCTGTTCACCGGGGACAGTCTGTTTCCTGGTGGCCCTGGCAAGACCAACACTCCCGAGGACTTCACGTCCCTGATGAATGATCTTGAAAGCAAGATCTTCGACCGCTTCGACGACGTCACTGTCGTCCATCCGGGCCACGGCGACGACACCACACTCGGCACCGAGCGGCCACACCTCGCGGAGTGGCGCAAACGGGGTTGGTAACACCGCAACCAACATGGATCCGTTTTGCTGAAGACACCGCCGTGGCAAGACCTCGCCTGGCTCGCCTGTGTGAGGGACGAGGCGTCGACTGGACCATGCCAGATGCCGAACGCTATCGGTGTGTCGACGACTCGTTGCCGGCAGGTGGAGCCGCCTAAAGTCATTCAATTGCTGTTTCACTGTTGTTGCCCGACCTGTCGCGATATATCGTTGACGTATCGATTCGAGACGTTACGAAAGCAAAGGTGATCAACATGGGTGGCGCGTATGCGATGGGTGCGCCGTGGCTACGCTTCGCGGGCCGCTGCAATCCGGAGTGGAACGATCTCAGTGACTGGCTCGCCAAGATGACCGGATTCCGGGGTCATCGCGGTCAGCAGCCGTTCGGCCACTGGGGAATGTTCGGCGGTGCACCATTTGGACCTCCCTGGTGGGCCGGAGCTCGGGCCTGGCGTGGCCCAAAGGCGCGCCGCGGGGACGTGCGCGCGGCGATCCTCGCGGTCCTAGCAGAGCAGCCGATGAACGGGTACCAGATCATTCAGGAGATCGCCAGCCGTAGCGGCGGAGTTTGGAAGCCGAGCCCCGGCTCGATCTACCCGACACTACAACAGCTCGAGGACGAGGGACTAGTGCGTGTGGAGGCTGACGGAGGCCGGCGCGCGTACACGCTGACTGACGAAGGTCGTAGCTACGTCAATGAGCACGCCGACGAGGTATCGGCTCCATGGCAAGCCATGACCGAAGCCGGCGAAGACGATGACGGACTCAAGCCGTTGATCGGACAGGTGGCAGCTGCAGTGTGGCAGATCGTCGCCACCGGAACGCCAGAACAACAGGCGAAAGGCCGGGATGCCCTGATGGAGTTCCGCCGCAAGCTTTATTCGATCCTTGCTGAAGACGACACCACGCCGCACAATTAGTCATGACTCGATACATTCCGGGGAGGTTCGACCTTCCCCGGGGGAACGTGATGTGGGTGTGGCCCACGCCGTACGGTCAGACGGAGCCCAAGCCTGTGCAGAAGGCTCCACTCAGAATCGGCGATGCCGAGCGAGACCGTGCTATCGCCGCCCTTGGTGATCACTTCGCCGCAGGTCGGCTCAACACTGAAGAATTTGAGGAGCGCGTAGACCAAGCGATAAGGGCACGCTTCAACGACGATCTGGAGCCCCTCCTTGTTGACCTGCCTCGGACGGCCGAGCCAACTGTGGAGGCGAGGGCGAACCGCCAGTCGGATGCCCATCTCGCCTGGTCACCGATGGTCTGGTTGGCGCCGCTGCTGGTGGTTTGCGCGGTGGTTAGCGCGGTCATCCTGAGCGCGCCGTGGCTTGTGTGGATGTTCCTCTGGGTGTTCCTGATCACTAGGCTCTTCCGGCACCGCCGGGGCTATTTCGGACCACCACGCCGCTATCACTACTGACTCGGCGGGGATTCCAAGGTGGATGGCGTGCCTGGCGACTCAGACATGTCCGCCGCTGCCTCCAGGGTTGCCCCTAGGCGCTCCATCCAGCTATCCCGTCCTCATCGCATGAACGTGTGAGAAGCCGTACCACCAGCCCGACGAGCGGCGTCTCATCGTGTTTGATTGGGCTGATGAAAGTGTCGAAAACGGGCGAAGTTGGCCGATCGAGACAATTCGGGACGTCAGCTGGCTCAGCGAACGGGACGACCCGGGTCAAGACCAAGACGCCGACCGAAGCGAACCCAGGATGCTCCGGCGGCACGTGATCAGCCGCGCTGCCGGAATCACCCGTTCGCTCATTACCTATTACGGCCCGGTCTGGCGCCGCCGCCAGATGGAAGCCTTCTACCGGCAGTTTCTTCAAGCGGGTGATCTGGCTTTCGACATCGGCGCACACGTAGGCAATCGAGTACGCGTTTTCCGCCGGATTGGCGCCCGTGTCATCGCGGTCGAGCCCCAGCCGGACTTCATTGCATTGTTGCGGCGGCTCTACGGCCGCGACTCCGGCGTCTCCATCGAGGCCAGCGGAGTCGCCGCTGAGCCAGGCCAGGGAAAGCTCCACTTGAGTAGGCGCACCCCAACGGTCTCTACCTTTGCCGACTCCTGGCGGGACGATGTGCAAACCGATCGACGGTTCCAGCGGATACGGTGGGACAGCGCTATCAGCGTCCCGCTGGTCAGTTTGGACGAACTCATCGCCCGCCATGGCGAGCCTCAGTTCTGCAAGATCGATGTTGAAGGATTTGAACACGAAGTCCTCAGCGGCCTCAGCCAGCCGCTTGCGGCGTTGTCGTTTGAGTACATTCCTGTCGCCGCCGCCCGCGCAATCGCCTGCGTTGAGCGGACCAGCGTTCTCGGCGACTACCGCTACCGACACTCGCGGGTGGAAACGCACCGCTGGGCGAGCCCTGGCTGGCTGGAATCGCCAGCGATAATCGAGCTCTTGAACAGCCTGCCGGCCGATGACCGGTCAGGCGATGTCTACGCAGTTCGCAATGATCGGCTCAACGCTGCAACGTGATCTTGATTGCCGGAGCTGCTGGTTTAGCGAAAAACGTTGAGTGAGCGTCGGCTGTTGAACTCGGAGCCGGGGACATGGGGCAAGTCGAGCGCATCGGTCACCACGTTGGCGAGGTCGGCGTTGCGGATCGGCTGCTTCCCGCGATAGTTCGTGCGGCTGGCGCCAGGACTGCGAAAGCTGGGATTGAGGGCATAGAGGTTGCGCCCGGCGGGAACGCCTGGCCCCCACACCATGAAGGGGATTCGATAGTTCTTCAACTTGTCGGCGGCATAGTGCGTCGCGCCTTCTCCCCCATGGTCGGTGGTAAGGAGCACCAGGGTATGTCGGTGTAGCCCGGGCCGGTTCGCCACGGTGTTGAGGATTCGGCCGAGGAGCCGATCGGTCTGCTCCACGGCGTCCAGGTACTCCTTCCCCATAAATTCGTGCGCGTGTCCAGCACGGTCTGGAAGGGAGAGATGCACAAAGGTGAACTCCCTCGGCGAGCGGAGCAGCTCGGCATCGAGTTTGGCAACCAGCCGGGTGTTGTTCAAGTCGATGGCAAAACGGTCGATCTTGGCCCGCCCGTCGTTATGCCCAGCTCGATCAGGGCCACCATGGGTATTCCAGGTGCGCTTGTAGAGGTTGAACTTGATCTTGGCCGCGAACAGGGCGGTGGAGCCCCCATTGTCATGAACCACGTCGAACACGCTGCTGACATAGTGGCCGGCCGCCCGATGGACGGTAGTGCCGTGGTCGACGTTGTCGGTGTACCCGTGCCCGCCATGCCTGCCGTCGACGCGCCGGCCCGTAAACATCGCGGTGTGGTTCGGCAGGGTCCGGGTCTGCTCGCGCATAGTGCGGGCATTCAGGGTATAGGCGCCTTCACGCATCAATCGGTGAAACGCTGGGGTGCGAGACCGTCCGAGCAGTTGGATGGCGCGTGGGTTGAGGCCGTCGACGGAGATCGCAATCACCCGGTCGATCACATTGTCCGTCGCCTCTTCACTAGGGGCGCGAGGGACAACTGTTTCCTCAGCAGAAGAGAAGACTGGTGACGGAGTGGGTGAGACAAGGATGGGAACGGTCTCGATCGAGGGTGGAGTGGCGCGACATCCTGCGGCGAGGAAGGTAACCGCAATCAAGATGGCCGGAAACGACGTCCGCACGCGCCGAACGGTCATATGCTTGACCCTAACCGTGTCCCCGCCTAGGTGGGAATGTGGCGCGCTGCCCGTCGCCTCCAATTACCTCGGCGCTAGCCGGCTGCTCGTCCGTACCGGGTCTTTGCTGGAGCGTCAGTGGAACTCGTGTACTGCCAGGTCCCGGGCGGATGCGTGGGGACCTGCAGATCAGCCATTACGCCGAAATGATCGCTTGCCCAGACTCCGGCAACTCTTTTGTCGAGGACGCGCCGGCAGTCAGCAATTGCCAGAGTGGGTCCGTGAATGCCACTTCTGATCATGATGTAATCGATCCGCCGGCCCATTTCGAGCGGCATCTCCCCGGCGCGTACCAGCGGGTTTGTGGGTGAGAAGGTATGGCCAGCGTCGGCCGAGGGTGTCGCCTCCCAGGCATCCTGATACGCCACACTGAGACCCTCCAAGGACTGCCGGCCAGTCCAAAACCGCACACTCGACGAATCAGGGGTGTCGTTGAAATCACCCAGGAGTACCACGTGGACATTTCGGCCGGCCACGTAATCCTCAACGAAGCGAGCACAGGCAACCGCTTGCAACTCCCGCTCTCGCGCGTACCCGAACTGGTACGCCGCTCCGTGATGTACGAGCACGGTCGGCCCAAACGGCCTTGGCAGCTCCAGTTCCGCCACCACCGCCGCAGCAGAGGGAACGCGTGGAGCGACACTCAGGTCGACTTCTCGAACGTGAGCGAACGGCCACCGGCTGACAAGGGCCGCTCCGACCATGTCCCCGGAGCGCACCGGGCTTTCCACCATGTGGTACTCCGGACCTAGCAGGTCGGTCAATTGATCTTGGGCGCGCCCAGGCTTCGTCTCTTGTAGCGCGAGGATGTCAGGTCGCAGCGCCCGGAGCCCAGTGCGGGCGGCCTGCAGACGTCGTTCCCAGTTCGCCTGATCAGTCGACAAGATGTTGAAGGTCAGCACACGAATGGTCTGGGGC
>JBKOZG010000430.1:0-6521 GCA_046725775.1 Actinomycetota bacterium
GATGCGCCCGGCGTGCAGGCCTTGGAGGGCGGCGAGCCCAGACACCGCGATGACGGCGGCCTGCTCGAAGCTCAGCCCGGCGGGCTTGCCAACCAGTTTGTCCTCTCGCGCAGCGGCGTATTCGGCGAACGAGCCCCGGGCGATGCCGAACACCTCGTCACCGACCTGGAACCTGGTGACGTCGGCACCGACCGCGGCGACCGTGCCCGCCACGTCCAGCCCAGGGACGTGGTTCTTCGGCCCCCGAAACCCGAGGCCCAGGATCCGCATCAGGTACGGCTCGCCCCTCATCAGATGACATGTGCCCCGGTCCACGCCAGCCGCACGCACCTGCACAAGGACCTCATTGGCTGCTATAACGGGCTTCTCGATCTCTGATAGACGCAGGCGATCAGCGGAACCGTAGACGTCTTGAACGATCGCTCGCATCACATCACGCCCTTTCCCCGGCATGTTCTGCCCAACCACCTGATAAAGGAATGATCGAGCATGGTGGACCCTTCTGGTTAGAACCGACAGGCGATGTCGCTTCTCATTTAGTCCCGTCCGCCCGAGCCTTCATGACCTGCACTCTGACCAACAAGAGTGAGAAGGATTGGCATGTACGTTCTCAAACGATCTGGTCATTGTTGGGCCGAGCCCTCGACGGTGATGATGTCGAGATCAAGGCAGCCATTCGTCAGGTCGGCTCCGTAGCGGGTGCCCCTGGAGAGCCGTCGCCTTCGCTATCCGGTTGTTACCTCTCATCTCCTGGTGCCCGAAACGTCGATTCAGCGGTGGCACCTCGCCTGGCAACCGCGGGGTCGTGCACCTGGTTGGCCAGACTGGGACGCCTCACGGCGTCCTAGTTGGCGGCGTGCAGGTCTTTAATGAGCTTCTGCACCTTGACGTCGATGTAGTCACGAAGTGGTCGAATGCCGTCGAGGAGACCAGCCGCAGTCGGGCGTGAGGGTGGCGGGCGGTATCATAACGTGCTGCCTGAGAGACAGGATCTTTCGTTGGCTGTGCTGGTGATCTTCCGAGCGAAGGGCAACTCCCAGGAGTTGTTGGCCCGCTATGACGCGACGCTTGCCGATGCAATTTCGACGCCCCCTGCTCGTCCCGAAGCACATTTTTGCGCCCCGACTGGGGACGGGATCATGATTGTGGATGTGTGGAGCTCGCGTGCTGAGGTTCAGCGGGCGATCATTGACAATCAGGACTTTCAGCGGAAATGGCAGGACGCCGGCTGGCCGGAAGAGACAGTCGAGATGTTCGAAGTGCATAGTTCGGGCTGGCCGAAGTGGTCAGCTGAACCTGTGAGGTCGAGCTAAACAGCCGCCCGGCCTGGGGCGAGGGATCCAAACCAGTTCAGCGAAGGTTTCGGTGTGCGCTGGAAGCTTGTGCGATTGACGGCGACCAGACCGAAGCTGGGCCCCCACTGCCCCCATTCCCAGTTGTCGAGCATGCTCCAATGGAAGTTGCCGCGCACCTCTACGCCGTCGTTCATGGCGGTACGCTTCCACAAGGTCAGCAAGAAGTGCCCTGAATCTCCTATTAGACCCTCCGGGCCGATCTGATACAGCGCTGGCGACCGAGATGGGCTCCTATGCCCGGAGCGCCGCGCCGTGGCGCTGGCTCAACCACGCGGCTCTTCCGCCGGCCCAATCTCGTTTGTTTACCTGCGGTTCACCGAGAGGGCGTAAACCAGCTTCCTGAGGTTGGTTGAGGAGGTGGCGAAATGTCACACCACCTGCAAGCTGAAAAGAACACGATCCAGATCGACAAGCGGCTTCAAAACCCTCAGATGGTCGCCATAGCAGCCGACCTGACCCAACACATTCTCGACTCGGATCCCGACCGGCTGGCACACAGCAAAGCAGCCGCTCGACGCGCCGAATTCCTCACCCTCACAGTTGAGCCCGAGTGCGCAGCGCTTTTGGTCGCGGCTGCCTGGCTACATGACATCGGCTACGCCCCCAGACTGCGCGACACCGGATTCCATCCGATCGACGGCGCCCGTCACCTACAGACCATCGGCTGGCCGCCGGCGATCTGCAACCTGGTGGCCCACCACTCCGGAGCACGCTTTGTCGCTAGCATTCTCCACCTCGATCGACAACTTGAGGCGTATCCGTTCTCACAGGACGCCGTGTCCGACGCCCTGACCGTCGCTGATCAAACAATTGGCCCCAAGGGCCAGGCCATGACCTTGGACGAGCGGATGAGCGACATGCTGAAGCGTCACGGCCCAGACTCACCCAACGCGTTAGCGCATCCCCAACGTGAGCCCTACATCCGTGCTGCGGCGATGAGGGTGGCCGCGCGCCTCGAACGTGACGTCCTGACGGTCGGTTCAGGCGCTATCTAGATGCCTGGCAGCCCGACGAGTCGTTTCACTGCGCGCAACTAGATGTGCATCTGTCGGTAGTGGCGTCTTCACGGTCCGTTCACGCGCTATCTATGTAGATCGGCTTCTATCAGTCCGTTGGCGGTTACGCCGACCACCCATACGTGTCCGCTAGGGCCGGCCATGAAAACATCTCGACCATCACCTGTGCGTTTGCGGGCCGCGTCGGCCAGACAGCCGCGTTGGCTGATCCGGCCTCGTGAGCTAGAGGTGCTCCGCGCTATTGGATCTGGTTTGGTGAACCGCGATCCCCAGTACGGCGATCTCGCTCCATGGATGCTCGGGACACGGCAGGTCAGCTGGTCGGTGACCCTTTTGGTGCTCCACGGCCTAGTGCGACTTGGCGTCTTCGGATTCGGACCTCCGCAGATTACGGCGCGGGGCCTGCGGATGCTCGATGACCTGGAGTGAGCTTCGGGTTTTCGGAGATCAGTAATGACCCAAGCGCGGATGACTCGGCTCGAGTTTGATAACGGCCTGCGGATGGTGCGTGAATACCTGGTCACTATGACCGGGACGGTAACGGAGGCTATCCAGGCCGCGACGACGGCCTTGCTGGACCACAATCTGGAAGCGGTTCGCGCGACCGCATCGCTGGAGCGAGAACTGGAACAAGATCGCCTGCTGGTCGAGCAGTGCGCATTGCAGCTCATGGCTCGCGAGCGGCCGGTGGCAGGTGAGCTGTGGATGCTGGTATCTGCACTCAAGATCAGCGCCGAGTGCTGGCGGATGGGTCTACTGGCTCACCATATCGGCATGGCCGCCAGACACTCTTGCTCGGCTCCGGCCATTCCCGATGCGATATTGGAGATCTTTCGCCGGGTGGAGGATGTCGCGAGCGAAATCGCTGACGATGCCCGCGCCACCCTGCTGGCCAGCGACGCACTCGACGCAACGCGTCTTGAGGTCGACGACGCCGAGATGGATAGCCTGCGTCGTGCACTTTTCCGGGCGCTGCTGGACAACCGGTCTCACGGCGTGGAAACAGCGGTCGACGTCGCCCTACTCGGCCGCTACTACGAAAGACTCGCTGATCACGTCGTAGCGTTCGCCCAATCCGTGATCTTGATGGTGACCGGTCCGAAGCCGCATGTCGGAGCACCTCATATCGGCTGAGGCCGCTGCTCCGCGCTGATAGCTCACGCACGGACCGGAGGCCGACCGTAGCCCCAGGGCCAGCCCCTGTGTGCCCCGCCAGGGGGTTACCCGGGCGCGACGCACGGCTGAAAGCGCGACCATAGTGGCAACCAACACAATCCTCGGAGGTCGACATGACCACTCCAGCGCCAGATGAGAACAAGACCTTGCGGGTCTTTCTCATCCGCGGCGTCATCGCCATTGCATGGGCCGCCGTCTTCGCGACGGTAGCGGCTTCGCTGACGACCAACGTGACGGTCGTCGCTGGAGTCCTGCTCGTCCTCTATCCGCTGATCGACGCTGTCGCCACACTGATCGACGCGCGGAGCCAGCACGGATCCGCCCGGCAGTGGCTGCTGATCAACGCCGGGACCAGCACCATCGCCGCCGTCGCCCTCGGCGTGGCCGCGACCAGAGACGTCGCGGCCGTCTTCGTGGTCTTCGGCGTCTGGGCCGCCGTCAGCGGTGCGGCGCAGCTCGTCGTTGCCCTCCGCCGCCGCGCGCAGCTCGGCAATCAGTGGCCGCTGCTGTTGGCCAACGGCGTATCGGTCATCGGCGGTGTCGCCTTCATCGTCGCGGCAGCGGTCGGCCAGCCGAAGCTGGGCATGCTCGCGATCTACGCGGCCACCGGCGGCATAGAGTTCGTCATCCAGGCATGGCTGCTCGCGCGGCGCCGTCGCTTGGCCAGCGCCGCCCCGGTCCCGAGCGCAAGCTAAACCAGCAAGAACGTGCGCCAGCCACGAGTACGGGGCCGGTGCGCCGCACGCTCAAGGTTCAGCTGCGGCGCTCGCCTTGCACCTAAGCTGGTCGATCTGTCCCCTCGGCTCCGGTCCGGGTGGCCGCTCGTCGCCACTCCTCTCGGCACCGAGATGGGTATCGACACCGGCGCACCAATGGGCAAGGCGATGGCGCACATAGCTGTGGTGTTCGCGGAGCTTGAGCAGGACCTCATCAGGATGCGTACGTACCCTGAGCGAGCGGTCCTGGTGCTTGCGGTGGCCGAGGGTGGCCGACCGGCGGTTGCCCGCTCGGGCAGGACGAGCTGGAGTACGAGGCGTAGTGACCACCTCCCGTCGTCCCGGATCACCTACCTCACCGCCCATGCGCGGCCCGGCGACCGGGGATCATGCGTGTGGGACCCTTTCTTGGGACGCGGGGCGAAAGGCGGCGGTGGCGGGTGCGGATCCTGGTGTTGGGTGCCGGCGTGATCGGTAGCGTGTACGCCGCCAAGCTCGTGCAGGCCGGACACGAGGTCGTTCTGGTTGCCCGCGGTCGCCGTCTCGCGGACCTGCGGACCCACGGACTGGTCGTGGAGGACTCGCAGTCCGGGCACCGTACGGTTCTGCAGGTGCCGTCGGTCAGCGAGGTCGCCGCCGACGACCGGTTCGACCTGGTCCTGGTCCCGGTCCGCTCCGAACAGTTGTCCAGCACCCTGTCGGCGTTGACCGCCATGAGCGACGAGTCAGCCGTGCTGTTCTTCGGCAACACCGCCGGGCACGAGGCCGTGCTCACCGCAACCCTTGGCAACCGGGCGTTGTTCGGCTTCCCCGCCGCTGGCGGGGTGCGCGACGGGGACGTGGTCCGGTACGTGCTCATTCGGCAGCAGAAGACGATGCTCGGGGAATCGGACGGGTCGACCACACCCCGAGTACGTCAGTGCCGCGACGTGCTGAGGGGAGCTGGCTTCCCCACTCGAGTCAGTTCCGACATCGACGGCTGGCTGCTCGGACATGCCGCCTTCGTGGTACCCCTCGCCTTCGCCTTGTACCGAGTCGGCATCGACCCCAACCGACTGGCGTCCGACCGAGCCACGATGCGGCTGATGGTTGACGCCACCCGACAAGCCTTCACCGCACTGCGAGCAGCCGGCAACACCGAGATCCCCCGAAACCTCCGCACCCTCTACCGCCTGCCCACGCCGGTGGTCGTCGCCTACTGGCGACGAGTCTTCGCCAGTCCCCGAGGAGAGCTGTGGTTCGGCGCCCACACCCGCGCAGCACCCGAAGAGATGCGCTCCATGGCCCTGCACCTGCAAGAAGCAATCCGCCAGACCGGACGTCACTCACCCGACCTCGACCGACTACTCACCACCCAGGACTGAACCGACTCACCCCGGGTGACCAGGGCGCACGGTGACAAGCCGACCACAGCATTCGCCTACTTCGTCGCCATCACCCGCGTGCAGGTCCTTGAGGTCGGCGTTCACGTTCATCGATCCCGCTGGATACGCGCCATGATCTCGTGGCATCCATCCGCCGCCCGACCACTTCCAGTCGCCCTCGAAGGCGGTGCCGTCGCTGCTGAAACGGCCACGGTAGAGAGCAAGGTGGTTCCGGCCCCCGGGCCGGTCCCCGCTACTCGACGCGGCGCGATCACGCCGCGTCTAGACAAGGGGACTCAGCCGGGTTCGGTGGGACGGGGCGCTGCAGGTCAAGGAAGAGAACGGCGTCATGCTAAGCAGGTCAAGATCGACGCCGCACAAGCGGTCCGTTGTTCTCCCAGCCTCGAACGTCCTAGGGTGAAGGCGTCGACGAGGGAAGGGGGAGCCGCGATGGCAGAGGCCCCGGTCAAGACCAAGCCCGACACAATTGTCCTGATCCACGGCTTCTGGGTGACGCCGAGGAGTTGGGAGCACTGGAAGAAGTATTACGAGGCGAAGGGCTATACGGTCCTCACCCCTGCGTACCCGGGGTTCGAGGTCGAGGTCGAGGCGCTCCGCGCTGACCCCACACCGATCGAGCAGCTCCAGGTGCCGGAGATCATCGACATGCTCGAGAACTTGATCGGAAAATTGGATCGTCCACCGATCATCATCGGGCACTCCGCCGGCGGCGTGTTCACCCAGATCCTGCTCGATCACGGCTTCGGTGCGGTTGGGGTGGCGATCGACTCCGCGCCAACCGAGGGCGTGAAGGTCATTCCGCTCTCCGAGATCAAGTCCGGGTTCCCCATCCTGAAGAACCCCGCGAACCGGCATCGAGCGGTCGGCTTCACG
>JBKOZG010000142.1:0-4296 GCA_046725775.1 Actinomycetota bacterium
ACCTTCCAGCACCTTGCGACGGTCGCTGTAGACCGCATGGCGCTGCCGGTTCATCACGTCGTCGTACTTGAGAAGGTTCTTGCGGATCTCAAAGTTCTGCGCTTCAACCTGGCTCTGCGCGCTCGCGATCGAGGCAGTCACACGCTTGTTCTCGATGGGCACGTCGTCTGGCATCTTGAGGGCCTGCAGCACCCACTCCACGATGTCGGACTTGAACAGCCGCATCAGGTCATCACCTAGGGATAGGTAGAACCGGCTCAGCCCGGGATCGCCTTGCCGGCCGGACCGGCCGCGGAGCTGGTTGTCGATGCGGCGTGATTCGTGCCGTTCTGATCCGACGACGTAAAGACCGCCCAGCTCGACTACTTCGTCGTGCCCAGCCTGGGTTTCTTTTTCAAGTTCCCTCAGGAGTTCGGGATAGAGCTTCTCGTACTCCTCGGAGCTCTCGAGGGCGTCAATACCCGAGTCGTGCAGCTTCTTGTCCGCGAGGAACTCGGCATTTCCACCCAAAATGATGTCTGTGCCACGGCCGGCCATGTTGGTGGCGACGGTGACCGCTCTCTTGGCGCCCGCCATTGCGATGATGGCCGCTTCACGCTCGTGCTGTTTGGCGTTGAGCACCTCATGCTTGACTCCGGCACGCTTCAGCATCCCGGACAGGATTTCGGATTTCGCTACGGATGCGGTACCGATGAGTACCGGTTGGCCCTTCTCGTGTCGCTCGGCCACATCCTGAACGATGGCCTCGAACTTGGCCTCTTCGGTGCGGTAGATCAGATCGCGCTGGTCGGCGCGAATCATCGGCATGTTGGTCGGGATCGGAACCACGCCGAGGCCGTAGATCTTCTGGAACTCGCTGGCCTCGGTGAGTGCGGTGCCTGTCATCCCGGCGAGCTTCTCGTACATCCGGAAGTAGTTCTGGAGGCTGATCGTGGCGAGTGTCTGGTATTCGTCGCGGATCTGGACACCTTGTTTGGCCTCGATAGCTTGGTGCAGGCCCTCGTTGTAGCGGCGTCCGATCAAGGTGCGGCCGGTGTGCTCGTCGACGATCAATACCTCGCCGTCGATCACCACGTAATCGCGGTCCAACTTGAACAGTTCTTTGGCCTTGATTGCGTTGTTCAGGTACGAAATCAGCGGTGTGTTGGCCGACTCGTACAGATTGTGGATACCGAGCCAATCCTCGACGGCATCAATCCCGGCCTCATTGATTGCGACGGTCCGTTTCTTCTCGTCGACCTCGTAATGCTCGTCGCGCCGCAGTCGGTTCACGAGCTTGGCGAACTCGGGATACCACTTCCCGGTGTCCTCCGCCGGACCGGAAATGATCAACGGGGTACGCGCTTCGTCGATCAAGATCGAGTCGACCTCATCAACGATGGCGTAGTAGTGCCCACGCTGCACACAGTCGTCGAGATTCAGCGCCATGTTGTCCCGCAGGTAGTCGAAGCCGAACTCGTTATTGGTGCCATAGGTGATATCGGCCTGGTACGCCCTGCGGCGCTCTGCGGAGTCCATCTGGGACAGAATGGCGCCCACTTCCACGCCCAGGAAGTGATGGATTCGTCCCATCCACTCTGAGTCGCGCTTGGCCAGATAGTCGTTCACAGTGACGATGTGTACGCCGCGGCTAGTCAGTGCGTTGAGGTAAGAGGGCATGGTTGCCACCAGCGTCTTGCCCTCGCCTGTCTTCATCTCGGCGATGTTGCCCATGTGCAGTGCGGCGCCGCCCATTACCTGGACATCGAAGTGCCGTTTGTCCAGGACCCGGTGGCTGGCCTCACGTACGGTGGCGAACGTCTCGGGCAGCAGCGACTCGAGCGTCTCCCCTCTTTCGTAGCGCGTCCGGAACTCACCGGTCTGGCCGCGCAGCTCCTCATCGCTCATCGCGACGAAGTCATCCTCGATCGCATTGACCTGTTTGGCGATATTGCTGAGCTGCTTGAGAAGTTTGCCCTCGCCTACGCGCAGCAACCTATCCATCAAAGCCACGGAAACTGGCTCCCTTACCTCGTCATCACTTACCTGCACGGTCCGTGGCGCCGAGTTGTTCCCTCATGCCGCTCGGCTCAGCGCCAGTCTTCATCCATCGTAGAAGTGCCGCAGCAGCGCCCCCTATCGTAAGGCAGCGCAGGAGTGGCGCCCCCTCGCCGCGAGCACCTTCCTCCTCAAGCGGCGGCGAGCGCAGGCGCAAGATCCCCTCGCGCCTTGATTTCCACAGCGGGCAGACCAAGCCACTCGGCCATGATTTTGAGCTCTGATGAAAGCTCAGTCGCCACGGCAAATGGGTCGTGACCTGGCTCGATCCAAGCGGCATTGACCCGCAGCGCGCCACGCGCGCGATCTGCCTTGAGATCAACCCGCGCCACGAACTGCTCGCCCAGCAGGAAGGGGTAGACGTAGTAACCGTGGACTCGTTTGGACTCGGGCACATAGATCTCAATCCGATAGACGAAGTCGAACAGGCGCTCCAGCCGCGCGCGCTCGAAGATCATGGAATCGAAGGGACTCAGCAATGCGCGGGCGTCGACTCGACGTGGCACCCGTGCCTCGTGCCACAGGTACCAGGGCCGGCTCCCTGATCCCTGGACGAACACCGGAATGAGCTCACCACTCTCCACCAATGTCGCGATCGCGTGACGCGTCATTGCCACACGTGTCCGGAAGTAGTCCCGTAAGCAGGACTCGCTTGCTATCCCGAGGGCTCGTGCGGCGCGCCGTACCAGGCTGGTGACTGACTCCTGTGGTGTCGGCGTCGGCATCGCGAGCACGGAGCGGGGAATGACCCGCTCCGGGAGGTCGTAGACCCTCTCGAACTGGGAGTTACGGTAGGCAGACGTCACTTCGCCGGTATAGAACAGCCACTCCAAAACAGTCTTGACACGTGACCAGTTCCAACCCCAGTTGCTGCGGTCGCGCTGTTCGACGACTTCCAGATCTCTGGCGCTGATCGGCCCCCGTGCGGCCACCTCGTCACGGACGAACCGCACCAGATCCGGCTTCTCGCAGGCGACCCGCTCAACTCCAGCCCAAGCGTCACGAAACCCCGCCCCCATCCGAAACCGCAGCAGTGGCTGCAGGGAGACGTCGATGAGGCTGGCTGCATGGCCCCAATATTCGAAGAGCCGACGCGGCGGTTGATAGGCGGCACGTTCCAGGAGGCCCGGATCGTACTGTCCAAGCCTGGAGAACAACGGCACGAAGTGGGCCCGGGTGACGACATTGATTGAGTCGATCTGAAACTGCGCCAAGCGACTCGTAACCGCCTGCACATTGCGCATAGTGACAGGCCGCTCCCGCTTCGGCACCCCAAAGCCCTGCGCAAACAGCGCGATCCGCCGCGCCTCAGCCTTGCTCAGCTGTTCCCGTCGCACGAAGGCACGCTAGCGCCACCCCCTGACCCTCGGGAGGCGTCCGGCCGGCCGTAGCAAACCTAAGATGCTTGAAACCCGGCCAGCAGATACTTACCTAGACCCACAGAGCCGACCCACAACATTTGCCTGGGCCTGCCGGACGCCTCCCGAGTGTCAGTCGCAGCGAAGGCTCCCACCGAACTGACACTCGGGATGCATAGAGTCCTCGACGCTAGAACGACGTGCAGTCAGGAGACCATGGTGGAGGCCATATCCATGCGGATCACGCCGTAGTCGTAGGCTCTGCGGCGATAGACCACGCTCGGCGCCTTGTATTCGGAGTCGATGTAGAGATAGAAGTCATGGCCGACGAGTTCCATCTCCAACAGCGCCTGATCCAAGCTCATCGGTACTGCGGGATGAAACTTCTCGCGAACCACCATAGGGCCATCGCCCTGGACCTCAATCCCGGCGATCGTGCGCACCGATGACCCGTTTGTCTCCGATGCACCATTTTCGATCAACGGCAGTTCGGCGGCTGCGTCGTGCAGCGAACGCGGCGAGTGCTGGCCACGATGGACTCGCTTCCGGTCGGCCGCCTTGCGCAGCTGCGCCATCAGCTTGTCCAATGCCAGATCGAAGGCAGCGGACTTGTCTTCGGCCGCCGCCTCCGCCCGGATTACCGGGCCCTTGGTGCGAAGGGTGATCTCGACGCGGCTTGCCTGGTCGTGTTGTCGCTTGTTCCGTTCTGCCGATACCTCTACCTCGACGCGAATAGCCCGGTCGTTGAGCTTCTCGAGTCGAGTGATCTTCTCATCCACGTAGGAGCGGAACTGATCCGACACATTGCAATGTCGGGACTTGACGACAACATCCATGTCTACCTCCATCGAGGAGCTGGTAGTTCGAACGGCACGATCAGGCGAACATGCGCCCGGCGTTC
>JBKOZG010000260.1:0-4106 GCA_046725775.1 Actinomycetota bacterium
GGCCCGGATGCCGTGGGGACCGACCTGGGCCGCGAGGTCCTGGCGCGGCGGCCGGCGGCGGATGACATGGTGATGATGCTCCCGGTGCCGCGCCTCTTCATGCCGGGCAGGAAGCTCTTGATCGTCAGGAATGTGGCTGTCAGGTTGGCGTCGATGTCAGCCCGCCAGCTCTCTTCGCCGATATCCTCGATCGGACCGGGGCGGCTGCCGCTGCCGCCGGCGCAGGCAACCAACACGTCGACCAGACCGTAGGTCTGCTCGATGCGCGCCCGAATGGCCTCGATGTCGGCGAACTTCGTCACATCGCCGGTGACAAAGATAGCGTGGCCGCTGCGGTTGGTGATGTCGGCCTGGATCTTCGCCAAGGCTTCGGTGTCCCGGCCGTGGAGGACGACTTTCGCGCCGTGTCTGGCGAACGCCACTGCGATTTCCGCTCCGATGCCGCGCGAGCTTCCGGTCACTAGGACCACTTTGCCGTTCAGGTCGGTCATCTTTCCTCCTTGCTTATTACGGCGTCGACCGGGGTCGCCACCTATAGATCCTGAAGATCATTCGGGTTGCCGTTTGTGATCACGGACGATCGCGCCGCTCGCTCACAATGGTCCTGCACCAGCCGGTGAACATTGGATGCGGTTCAATCCGGCTCCAGGGCATCTGCACATGACCGCTCGCACCGGCCGCATAGAGCTGATCGAACCATCCGGTCGGATCGTGGGAAGTTAACGATGCGGACGCCAGGCGTTCTTCCTCCTCCTCCTCCCAGTCCCTAGGTGTGCTCAAAATTCCTTCCATCATTGGCGACGGCAGTAAAGCCGCCCATCACGTCGGCAGGACGGTCGGCGAAGGTAACCGCGGCGTCGTCAACATACGACCGACCGAGGATGTGTCATTGCAATCCGAGTCCCTCACTGATCAGCAGCCATGCGCGGTGCAATTCGCGTTGCCAATACGCCCAGTTATGCGTACCTAACCCGTATAGATCAATCTGTGCATCCAACCCGAGTTGCTGTACCCGGCGGGCGAATGCCCGGTTCTCCGCTCCGATTGAGATCTCGATCGAATCCTGGTTCGCGCCGGTGGGGTCGAGCGGGCCTGGGCGGCCGTTGCCGGCTGAGATGAACAGTCGCACCCCTTTGAGTTCTGCTGCAAGGTCGTACGGGTTGTGCTGCTTCCACGTCTCCACATTCGCATCGGGAGCGCCCCACAGGGCCAGCGGATCTTCGCCTTGCGACTTGATCAAGCCGAGATAGCCCTGCGACTCGTTGCTGGATAGCCGACTGTGGACAATGCCGCTGAACGAGGCTGCGGCGGCGAACATGCCGGGATGGCGGGCGGCGTAGTCCAAAGCGCCGAGCCCTCCCATCGACACTCTTGCCACCGCCGCGAGCGTACTGGCCCGGTACTGCTGGGTAAGCAGGTTCGGCAATTCGGTCGTATGGAAGGTCTCCCAGCCTGGCCCGGAGTGCCAGTCCGAGTAAAATCCGGCTTTGCCGCCGTCAGGCATCACCACCAGGACGTCCGACTGTTTCGTCAGCTGCTCGATGTCGGTGGACCGGGGTCCAGCTGCGATAGCTATCGCAACAACCGTGCAGCAGGTAGAGCACAGGCCAGCGGCGCACCTTGTCGGTCTCATAGTGCGAGGGCAACAACAGCCGGACGTTGACCCGACCGCCGACAGCTGGCGACTCGATTGTCACATCCTCTTTCCGATCGCTCAGGTGCTTCTTAGCGACTACGTGAGCCGGTACGGCCGAACCAGGCGGTGCTGATGTGCTACCCGACGGCAATGAGGCAGCCACCGATGCCGACGAAGTGCCAGCAGTAGTTGGCGACGCGACGTGGACGAGGTCGCCACACTGCATCCACAGAACAGAACTACAAAGGCGAGCACGACGCCCCACCCAGGCGTGCGCCTCCAGACCTGCCGGAACCATAATGTGAGCGTCCGGTTGCGGTGCATCGGTCCTCCGCGCTTGATCAGGCCCTTGTCGCGCCGAGTAGACCGCTGGGAGCTTTTCGTCGAGCAACTCGCCAAGCTTGGATGTTTGACACTTTGTGAGTTTCGAACCCGAGTTGCTGCGGTCTGCGTTTTCGCCGGTGCAGCTAGGGGTACAGCTTTGGAGGCAGCTCAGCGTGATGCCAACTCAGATTGCCACATCGAAATCTCGCTCCAGAAGGGAGGGTTCGCCGTGAGGAACGGATCACCAATAAATGATCCTTCGGCGCTCAGCGGTGTGCTCACCGGCGTCAGTTTCGTCGGCGGTCTGGCGACCGGACTTAGCTTGGCCGACGCGTCATTTCCGCAGCCTGGCGCTGACGTCAAAGACATACAAAAGTTCTTCCAGGGCAGCTCCGGAGCCGAACGGATCAACGTAGTGGGCCAGCTGCTCTCAGCCGCGTCCCTGGCGGTGTTTTCAAGATCGGTCGCGCAATTGGCCGGTCGCAGCGGATCCAAGATGCTCAAGGCCGCTGCCATCGCCGGTGGGGCACTCGCCAGCACCTCGCTGGCCGCATCAGCGACAGCCGCCGCCGCACTCACATCCGAACGCGGCCGTGACGAGGATCAGGCCAGGTCACTACACCGCTTCCTGTTCTCTGCGGGAGGGCCAGTGCACGGCGGTGGCCTGGCGCTGCTGCTGGGCGCACTGGGACTGGCCGGCCTACGCACCGGGGCGCTACCCCGCCCGCTGGCGATCGCCGCCTTGGCCGCCGCCGCAGTAGATGCCCTGGCTCCACTCGTGCTCGCTCTGCCAAAAGCGGCACTAGTTATCCCCGCCGGGAGATTCCCTAGCTTTGTGATCATGGGAATTACCGGCTTCCGCCTGGCCCGAGGCCCGAAAGGGAGCTGAGCCCCAGAACCCGAGAGGCGAGGATCTCCTCTCAACTCCGCCGTACCGCAGGACGCAGCACTGGCACCACCCGCGTTGGTAATCATGAAGGCGAAGATGATCATGCTAGGTGAGCATGCGCTCCGAGGGTGGCGGCAACGCGCAGTACAAGTGCGACTGGCCACTCATCAGCGTGGCCCTTTCTCTAGCGAGAAATATTCCATGATCAACCATGGCTTGGCGCATATGGAGGGCACGGAGCCTACCCCGGGCTGGTCTCGCGACCCCTGACCCTCGGCTCGGGCTCTAGTCGTCCTTATGGCTGGTGATGTTGATCAGATTGCCGTCTGGCGCGCGGACGAAGAACCTCCGCATGCCCCAAGGTTCAGTGGTGAGCGGATGAACGATCTCGAAGCCACGTCGTCTTGCTTCCTCGTACGCCTCCTCAACGCCGTCGCCGACGGCAACCGAGATCACCGAGTCGTGCGGAGCGGTAGCGTCGCGGGTCACGAGTTGAACGACGGCCCGGCCGTCCGGTGACTGGAATCTGGCCACTCAGCCCATGTTGAGCCCCTCGTCGCTGAGCCCAAGGTAGTCCACGTAGAAGTCGCGAGCTTCGCCAATGTCAGGCACAGACAGGTTCGCGATGATGCGGGTGGGCTGCACTAGAGCCTCCCTTCTCTAGGGTAGGACTACGAGCAGCCATCCTTTTGCGTTCTGCCGAATCAGTCCAGCTCAGTGCACACGCGGTAGCACGTAGGCCTGTGGGTGAGGCTCTCCCCCCGGTCGCGCCCGGTGGCCTGTCTTGCCGGTGACGCTCCAGCTGCCGGCACGCCACCACTCCTTGGGCAAGTCCCGGCGTGCGCAAGCCGACCGTCATACGGCCTGGCTCGCCCCGATAGGGCGTGAGAGGTCGGTGATCTTGCCGGTCGAGGAGCAAACCAGGCAGTCGCATATGGTGGCGCTGCCGAGAGCAAAAGGACGGGCAGATGGGCAAGGTACTTGTGATCAACCACGTCACGCTGGACGGGGTGATGCAGGGACCCGGCCGTCGGGACGAGGACACTCGGGGTGGGTTCGCGCACGGGGGCTGGGCGGTGCCGCGCAGCGACGACGTCATTGTCGCCAAGGCCGGGGAGCGGATGGGCAGCGACCGCGCCTTTCTGTTCGGCCGACGCACCTACGAGCAGTTGCTGGCCTCCTGGAACGCCCAGGGCGGGCCGTTCATGGACGCGCTCAACAACACTCAGAAGTACGTCGCTTCGCACAGCCCCGCGA
>JBKOZG010000273.1:0-11153 GCA_046725775.1 Actinomycetota bacterium
CTGACTCTCCGTAAGCCTGACGCGAGGTGCTGTCTTTGGGTCGATCCGTCGGCCCGGCGGAAGGCGTTATTGCACGCGAACGGCCGGGCGGCGTGACCTCATAGGAGCCTGCGCGAGAGGCGCCCATCACTGGCTTGTCCAGCGATCCCGACCGCACGCCTGTACCAGCTTGAGCACTGCCGTTTCTAAATCAGGCTGCAGCGGCGAAGAGCGGGGGAAGGACAAACAGCATGCTGAGCGACCACGTGATGTGGGTGAGGATGGGCGCCAGTATGCCGCCAGAGGCTCGGCGCTCCAGCGCCGCCACGGTTCCAAGGACAGCAGCCGTGAAGGCCAGTACGGGATTGCCACCGGCAACAGTTGCCAAGACATAGAGAACCGTGGATATCAACACTGCATGTCGCACGCCGATGGCGGCAAAGAGTGCGCCCCTGAAAAACAGCTCCTCAGCGACGCCGTTGACCAGCGTGATCACGAAAATGACCCAGAGTCTTCCTAACCTGGCGTAGCCGAGCACGTCTTCGGCGAGCCTGACGAGCGAGGGGATCGTACGAACCATGAGAGCGCCCAGCACGAAGAGCCCGGCTAGCAGGAGTCCCACCGCGATGGGAGTGATGGTCGGACGCCGCAGCCTGCCCGCCAGGTGGATGTGCCCCAGGTGAAGTGGGCCGGACAGCACGCTGCCGAGCGTCCAAGTTGCGGCCAAACCGAGGGTCAACAGGTAGAAGGCCGGATCTCCTTGCCGTAGTGAGAAGGAAAGGCCTAAGAGCGTGGCGCCGAGCGCCAGTGTGATCGCAACGACGATCCGGCGGCGCAGGAACGCCGCGTCGGACTGCCAGTGGTCTCGTTCGACCTTGTCGATCAATACCGGACGGACGATGTTCATCGCCCGTCCAACCATCCCCCTTGGGCCAATAGTCACGATCTTGCTTGGACGGCAGCTCGCTGTCGGAACGCCTCTCTCACCGCGTCGTCATAACCCATTGGCACTCCCGGGACGATCTTGGCGATCGCGTGGTCTGTGACGACAACTTCATTGCTCATCGAGTCGACGAGATTGCGGGCGGTTGCGGTGTCGACATCGGTCACCAGTGCCAACCAGTAAGAGGACAGCCGAGGACTCAGCAGCGGCACCGCCAACATGGGCAAAGCGCGGTGGTGATGCAGGTGGGCCACCCGCCGCATCATCTCGGCGTACGTCAGAACATCCGGCCCACCGATCTCGAAGGTGCCTCCTTTGGTTTGTTCGGGCTCAAGAACCCCGATGAGATAGCGAATGACGTCGGACAAGGCAATCGGCTGTGTGCGTGTGGTCGCCCACTTCGGCACCACCATCGCTGGAAGATGGGCGACGAGCTGCCGTGTGATCTCCCAGGAAATGCTGCCGTGTCCGATGACAATGGCGGCCCGAAGCGTGGTGACCGCTGCGCCGCCGCTCGCCAGCAGGTGCTCGACCTCTCGCCTGGACTTCAGGTGAGCGGACAAGTTCGCATCGTCTTGGCCCAGGCCGCCGAGATAGATCAACCGCTCGAGACCGGCCTCCGCTGCCGCCCTTCCGAATGCAAGGGCAGCCTCGGCGTCCTTCTCGGCGAAGTCCGGCCGTGACAGCGAGTGCACCAGGTAATAGGCGGCGTCGGCGTTAGCGAGCGCCTGGTTAAGACTGGCAGGTTCGTAGACGTCACCGAAGATGGGCTTGCCAGCGCCGGAGTACGTATCGGTGTGTCTGGTCATGGCCAGCACTGAATAGCCCTGAGCTTCCAGCGCCTCTGTGAGGTGGGAGCCGACGAAACCCGACGCTCCGGTGACGAGCACCTGCCTAGCCATCCAGCCTCCTCTTCGGCTTGCCCGCCGACTCGGCAGGTCATGATTACTTCACGCGCTCAGTATCGTGTCCGATTCCTTGGGCGCCGATTTACCGCAGGAGCAATGTGGACCTGCTCTCCTCCAAGGCCCGCCTAGGTGGGAAGGACTCCGCGGACCTGGCTTTCGCGGGAGTGGGCCGGATTGCCGTCGTACGGTTCTATCGATACGTCGACGATCTTGAAGCCTTGGAGCTGCCCGGCGAGCGCCGGTGGCAGTGGGTAGGTGGCTCGTCCGTCGTCGGGCAGCACCCCCAAGGGATACATGCGCTGGCCATCAGCGTTGATTAGCCACACCTCTCGGTAGCGATCCCGGCTGGGCGGTGCGTCGATCTGCACCCTCAGCTCAGGACGCCCCCGATCGCGAAGGAGCTCGGCGGTGCCTTGCCCAGTCTGTCCCGGAAGTGCCTCCAAGGAAGTGCTCGAGGTGACCTCAACCCTGTCGCGGACGGCGATAGTGGTGATGCCGGCGCCGATGATGAGGCCGAACACCGCCGCGGCGGCCACCAAAAACCATGATCGCAGTATCGGAGTTCGGCGTGGCAGTTCGGCGATGGTCGGCGCCGACGGTGGCGGCTCGGCAGAAGGCTCGGTTGTGGCAGGAGCAGTCGCCTGACTGGCGAGTTGGACTTGAATGGACTGCCACATGGCGTCTGTCGGCATGAGCTGGGGGGCGATGTGCTCAGGCTGACGCCCGAGGTGAGCGATCAGGCTCAGCTCCTCGAGTTCATTGCGGCACTCGGCGCAGCTGGCAAGATGATTCTGCTCGGCCGCGGTCAGCGGATCGTCAATGCCCAGTGCGCTGTCGGCAAGCCGATCGGGACTCAGGTGGGCCATGACGTCACCTCCGCCAGCTGGGTACGCAGATGGCGCAAGGCACGCCGGGCGTGGCTCTTCACCGTTCCCAGTGGGAGGTCGAGTTGCTCAGCGATCTGCGGGTAGCTGCGTCCCTCCCAGAAGGCGAGCTGGAGGATAGTTCCGCGTGGATGGGGGAGTCGGCCAATCTCGTCGGTCAGCACGATGCGATCGACCAATGTCGACACAGTCTCAGGTTGCACTTGGACGTCGGCGGTGTTGGTCACAGCCTGAACGAGCCGCAGGTCACGGCCACGGGCCCGCTGCCGGTCGGCAATGCGGTGACGTGTGATGCCGATGAGCCAGCCGGATAGGCTGCCTTTCTCTGCTTGATAGTTGTCGCGGGCACGCCAAGCGCTCACAAACACCTCCTGCGTGATCTCCTCACCGTCACTTGAGCTGTCGAGCGCGCGATAGGCAATGGTGTAAATCAATGGCGCCAAGCGCCGGAATACCTCCTGCAAACAGGCTTCGTCACCCCGGGCGAAGCCCATGCTGAGCTCGGTTTCAGTCGCCGCGCGCCAATCGATATGTTCGCCGACCACCTCCGGCTCGAGACGCGCGTCCTCGACCACGGAAATCACCCTAACGCGGCCCGGCTCGGCAACAATCCGCGTGTGAGAGGACTGCGTCACACGGGCCGCGCAGTCACGACAACATTCGCCTCGTAGCCCCCTGATCGACGGTAGGTCCCACCGCAGGTGAGAATCCGCAACAGCGGCTTCCCCTCTCGCATGAACACGTCGCGCAAATCGATGTCCCGCTTGCCGATCAGTCGGATGGTGCTCACTCGAAATCGCTCCGTGCCCTCATTGGTTGTGATCACGATGTCGTCGCCGCGGCGCAGCTGCTTCAATGCGACCAGCGGTCCGACCCCGTATTCGCGGCTGTCGACATGACCGCCGAGGACGGCGGATCCGCGGGCGGAGCCCGGTCTGGGCCCGTACGCGTACCAGCCGATTTCAGAGGGCCGGGTCGGCACCGCCATTGCGCCGGTGTCATCGACCGTCACGGCCGTGATCGGCATCTTCAGGTCGAGACGTGGGATGGCCAACATCTGGGGCGAACCGGGCTCGCCTCTGTCGGCTTGGGACTGGGTTGCCGCACCTGTGGGGGACCCAGACAGCCGATCGGAGCCACGGCTGATCGGGGCGTGAGGGCCAGCGCGTGGAGCGATTGGCAACCCAGTGTGCGTGTCGGACGTGGCCGCTGATGCATCTGCCCGCGGAGAGATCTGTCCGTCGGCGCTGTCTGTCGCGATTGCGAAGCGCCATCCGGCGATCATCACCACGAGGGACGAAACGAGCAGGGCGGTCAGCCATCGCCGACCGCCCTGCTGCCCTGACATCAGCTGATCACCGCACCATGAACGCCCGGCGGCGATATAGCTGCCAGCCAGATACGGCTGCACCAAGCGTCGCCACCGCTACCAGGGTTGCCCACAGCGGCGCTGCGGCAGAGCTGGCGGCCTGACCTCCCGTGCCGCCCGGAACGCTATTGGGCGAGCCGTGCATGCCGCTGATGGCCTGAACTGCGAGTTCAAGGTTCTCGGCCTCGGCGGAGCCCCACGCGTAGACGATCGTGGTGGTGCCTTCAGCCAGCTTCAGCGAGGCCGGACCGATTACCACATCGTCGCTGCCAGCCAACACAACGTCGGCTTTGATCGTGCCGGGGTCGACCTCCGCCGACTCCTCCTTGGGATTGGCGAGGTCGGTGAAGACCGGTTCGCCACCGGCTCGTACGTCAACCTCTGGGGCCGCCGCATTGTGCCGGACGATGACGCGAGCCTTCCCGGCCGGAAGACTGGAGACATCGTTGGCGTACGGGGTGAGGGTGGGCTTGCCGCTGTCGGTCAGGTGCGCCACGACGGTGACGTTCGCGCCGCCAGGCACCTTAACGTTGTTCGCTGACATGATCGCGTCGCCGTCCGGCCCGTCGCCCGCCTTGACGACCTTGAGATCGTAGCTACCGGCCGGCAACGTCTGCGGATCGGTCAGTGTGCCTGGCTCAAAGTTCTCCAACAGCGCCTTGCCGTTCGCATAGACGTCGACCGTGGCATCCGGAACGCCGTGCAGGATCGACACCGTTGCGTCGCTTGCCCCATGCGCTGGGGCGATGGCCACCGCCATGAACGCCGAAGCCAAAGCTGCCGCGCCGACCAGACTGAGTAACCGCCGTTGTACTGTCATTCGACCTCCTATGAGCTGAGTTTTACGAGTCCCCCTATTTGCGTTCTCAACCCGCGCTCCGGATGCACCTGTTTTTTTTCGACGGTCGAGCGCGAGCTGATCCTTCGGGATGCACCGTTTCGCCCAGGCAGAATGGTCATGGCTGGTGATACGCGAGGGGAATAGGTGGTTAAGGCGACTGCACAAGATGTGGCGGTTCGGCGGCGTATCACGAGGTCTGTGGTGTTCCGGGTCTTGAACGGGTCGCGCGCAAGGACACATCGCATGGCAAGCACCAAGCGATCATCGAAGCGGCTCGGCAACTAAGTGGCTGCGCTTCGCCCCGGCGACGGGCCCGGACGGCCGCAGGTGAGGCTGCGCCTGGCGGTGCCCGAGGTCGCCTGGATCGCGCCCAGCACCTGTGAGCTGTTGGACGCGGCCGGACGGGCCAAACTGGTCGGCGGATTGGGTCCGGATCCCCTGCGGTCCGACGGCGACCCGGACGAGGCGTACCGGCGGGTGGTCGCCCACCGCGGGACCATCGCGGCTGCGAAGCTCGACCAGGGCAGCATCGCCGGGGTGGGCACTGTAGTCCGCGCCGAGGTGCTGCACGGGATGTGGATGCCGCCGACTCGTCGGGCCTCCTCGGTGAGTGTGGAGGAGTTCGCCGAATTGTGGGAGCGGCTGCAGGCGATGATGCGCCAGGCGGTCGACGACGGCCGGATCATCACTGTAGAGGCCGAGGACCGGCTCGCCGTGACGGAGGCGAAGTTGCGGCGGCTGTACAAGCAGGACCATTGCAACGACTGCGGCACGCCGATCGTTACCGGGACGGTTGATGGGTGGGCGATATACGCGTGTCCCCGGTGCCAACCGGAGTGGGCCGGCTGAGCGCCGATGCAGACATTCACTCCGTACTCGGATTTCGAGGAGTCGTTGCGCGCACTGGACCTGAAGCGGCTGGGCAAGCAGCGGGTTGAGGTGATCCAGATCGTGCGTGCGCTGACCGTGCCTGGGTATGCGTGGTCCTCGCATCCGGCCGTGCTCATGTGGAAGGGGTACGAGGAGGCGCTTGGGCGCTACGGGCTGACCTCGTGCGAGGTGTGGACCGGACGCGGGTTCGGCGACTCCTGTGCGGCGACGATTGCTGCGGACCTGCGGGCCGCCGGGATCGCCGAGATTCGGAGCTACGAGGAACTGGCGGCGAACGACGCGCTGCCGCCCTGGCTCTTCGATGAGGCGGTGCAGCTGAGCCACCGCTCGTCTTTGCTGCGCAAGGACCCCGAGCACTACGGACCGCTGTTCCCGCCCGATACGCCGCGGGACCTGGATTACGTCTGGCCGGTTCGCTCGCCTGCGGTGATCGAGCGGGAGCTACGCAAGGTGGAGAACGCCCGGCGTCGCGCCCAGCGGACCGCCGAGAAGCTGGTGCAGGGAGCTGGAGCGGGGCCGGAAGAAGCGCAGCGCGGCGGCCAAGAGCGGCTGGAAGACACGCCTCGAGAAGGCGAAGCGGGAGGCTGAGCGGTTGCGGGAAGAGGCCCGCGAGTAGCGCATGGCTTCTGCGAAGATTGTGAAAGACGCTGCTGAGACATTGCGGCACAATCCTTCGCGATCTTTCGGGGTCAGCCCGGTGGGGGCCGAAGCGCTCGATGCGGATAACGCCGAGCGTCCTCCTCGGCCGAGGAAGGCGAGACCTCACGGCTCCAGGGCGCTCGAAGCGCCGTGCCAAGCGCTCGGAAAGCCCGCTACGGCCGGCCTCGCGAACCGTGGCGGGATGCCACCAGTCACGGTCGATGGGTTCAGGAGCATGTCCTCACTCCAGCCAGCGAAGATCCGGTCACCACCTCAATTAGGTCGGCTCTGTCGGCTAAGAGATGAACGACTGCCGCAGCGGAAGCGGCTTCCAATTCGCCGGTGGCGGAATCTGGACTTTGGCGCTGGCGACCTTCTTCGCCATGCTGATCGCACGAGCGGTGGACGATCAACCCATCGTCGTGGCTCAAGCGGCTGTCAGTGCCGTGGTAATCACCACTTTCGGAAGCCAAGGACAAGGGTGGGAGCGGTTGGTGGACGCGCTGATCGGTGTCGGAGTGGCGTTGGTTTTTAGCCAGTTGCTGTTCGTACCCGAGCTGCTGCGGCTGCTCCGTCGCGCGGAAAGTGCGGTGCTCTCAGGTCTGGCCGACGGCCTATGGTTCACCGCCGACGCTCTGGAACACAAGAACCACCATCTGGCCGACCAGGCAATAGGCCAGTTGTGCGCGCTGCGCGACAATTTGGTCACTCTCAACACGGTACGCACGGCCAGCGCACGGATCGTGCGGCATTCCCTGACCTGGCGGATGCGGGCTGCGCCGGTGGCGCTCGAACAGCAGCGTGCCGATAAGCTGGACCTGCTCGCAGGCGGTGGAGTCATGCTCGCCCGCAACGCCATGGCGACCACCGATCGGGAGGGTTCCCCACTAGCGCCGGCATTACGACATCTAGCAACCGCCCTCGCTGACGGCAGACTTCAGCGCTGGCGCGTCGTTGACACCGTCTCCGATCATGGCGACGATCTTCCCGTCGGCCTCGAGGGCGTCGATGATCTGCAGTTTGTGCTTGGGCGCCACCCGGGCGTAGATGGAGGTTTCCCGTACTGTCTCGGGCAGATTCGACGATCGCGGTGCGTGCCCCGATTTTATCGCCGACATCGTGTTCGTCGCGAACCGGCCGACCACCGCACAGGAGGTCAACGAGGCATTCCGGCAGGAGGCTTCATCAGGGATGCCGCCACCGAGCAACTCCAAGAGGCCGGGCTCGCAGTGCGGTTCGAACCCGCAATGCCGGGCTGATATCCCGAGCTATGCGGGCGAAAGCCGGTCCATGTCGACCAGCGCTGATGCGCGCCAGCGAGCCTTGGTGAAGCCGTCCGTGCCGTGCGAGCATGGGGGATGAGCGAGATCTCTGTACGAGTGCTGGAAGAAGACGATTGGCACGCCTACCGCGACGTCCGGCTGGCCGCGCTTCGGGAATCCCCTAAGGCCTTCCTCGCGACCTACGCTGAAGAAGCGAAGCGGCCGGAGCGGTACTGGCGAAACTGTATGGCGCTGGCCCATCGGTTGCTCGCAGTACGTGACGGAGTGCCGGTAGGAGTGGCCTCCATCGAGAGGATCGTAGGAGAGCCACAATCTGCTGACTTCCGCGACCTATGGGTAACACCTGAGGCGCGCAATACCGGGGTTGCCTCGCGTCTGGTCCAAATCGCCGCAGATCAAGCGATTCAGGACGGTTGCACCCAGCTGTACTACTGGGCCAGCACCGAAAACGGGCGCGCGATCGGGTTCGCCATCAATGCCGGATTCCGTTTGACGTCAGAACGCCGGACCACACCTATCAAGTACAACGATTTCGGCGATCAGGAAATCGCGCTAGTGCTATCCCTCGCCAACGACCCCGCTGCGGTGGCCACCTCGACACCATCTCGGCTCACGTCGAAGCCAGGCCCCCACTGACCAAGCACAGGGGCGCGTACAGGAAACGCGGGTTGATGAGTGGTCACCAGTTCGACGGGGGATCGCTTGCCGGGAAAGACTGCCTTCCCCACTCGTCGACGATGTCATCAATGTCCACGAGCTCGGCAACTCGCTGGTCCGCGGCTACGGGCCTTCACGGGACTAGGTCACCCATCTGGCCGGTGCTCGCGAGGGAGCCATGACCAACGGCCATCTCCACCTCCGTCGTTTCGTCGCCCCAGCCCGCATGATCAATCACCGTCTGCACTCCTCCGTTTCATCGTCGTGGCAGCGCGGTGCGAACTCAAGATTGGCCACCGTTGGGCCCGGGCGTCGTGCGGTTTGTCAACACCGGCACTCATTCAAGGATGGCTCAGAGCCCCGAAATTGGCAGATTTGCCGACAGTCGATGAGCGAATTGTGTGGGCGGCTGCTATCGGTGAACAAGGTCGCCTGACTGTCCCCGAAGCGTGGCCAGAGCCGCCAGAGCAGCGCCCCCGGGCCCCCAGCGATGTCGAGGTCCGGTACAGCTGCGAAGCTGGCCAGTCGCGTCTGTTCATCGCGTAACACGGTGTGCTCACGGACCTTGCCCATGAACCAGTTCCGAAAAGCGGGTGTGCTTTCCACGACACCGCCGCCGTGGAAGTACACACTCGGGTCGGTGTAGTTCGCCGCAATTGTGAACAGCCGGCCGAGCGCCATCGCCTGCTGGTCGAAAGATCCTCAGTGCCATTTCGTCGCCGGCCTCACCGTAGGCACGAACCTGTCGCCCCGCCTTCATCCGGCACCTCAATTGCCCCCAGCGGATGGTCAGGTCAGGGAACTGGGTGAGCCAGTACGGCAACAGGTTGTTCTCGATGCCGGTCAGGGACGCAACACTTTCTGCGTCACCCACGAAACCACAGTTGCACCCCGGGATTGGTTGGTCATCGGCGAGGTCGACGCCGACCGGCCCAGCCGGCGGGCGATCTCCCGCACCCCGCGGTCGCGAGCATGCAGAATCGCGATCTCCTGGCCCGACAATCCCGCTTAGGGCCGGGTAACAGCGCCTCGGCACGAATTCTGGTGCTGGACGAATCGTCCCGGAATGACTCCCGTCACGCAGTGCAGCGCAGGTAGTGGTCGAGAGCGACCCCAAGTCGGGAGCCGTGCATGACCGACGCACGCAGCGCCAGTCATGGGCGCGGGGCTCACCGGGCCGAGTCAATCTCATGGTCGCCGCGTTGGGCGGCCTCGAGCTCGGCGATGAGAGTCCTAGCATCGTAGGGACCTTGGTGGCGGCGGTTGCCCACGAAGAAGGTTGGGGTGCCTCGGGCCCCACTGGCCTCGGCGTCGGCCACGTCTTCCCTGATGCGTGATGCGTGGCGCTGTTCGTCGATGTCCCGGAGGAAGTCCTCGACGTCGAGGCCGAGGCGCCCGGCGTAGCCGGCGAGGTCCTCGAGCTCGAGCTGATCTACGTGGGCGAAGAGTAGGTCGTGCATATCCCAGAACCGGCCCTGGGCGCCGGCCGCCTCCGACGCCGCCGCAGCGAGCTCGGCGTAAGGATGCACGTCGGGGAGCGGCAGGTGCCGGAAGACGTACCGCAGACCGTCGCCGAAGTGTTTTCGAACCTCATTGGCCACTCCGGTGGCACGCGCGCAGAAGGGGCACTCGAAGTCCGCGTACTCCACAAGTGTCAGGGGAGCCGGAGCCGGGCCGAGGATGTGGTCGCGCGCAGGATCCACGGGCCGGGCGAGGGTCGTGGGCAGCCCGGCGGAGGTCTCCCCAAGCAGCACGGCGGCCAGGCGGAACACCACCCAACCGAGCGCGGTGGCCAGCCCGAGGGCGAGTAAGACGCCAACCGTCGCCTGGTCCCGGAGTTCCGGGCTGTCGAAGGATAGCCCGATGATAAGGAGCGAGATTGTGAAGCCGATGCCGGACAGGGCGGCGCCGCCGAGCACCTGGCCGGGGCCGACGCCCTGCGGTAACCGTCCCAGTCGCAGCGCGGCACCTCCGAGACCGCCGGCCCCGATGCCGAGGAACTTCCCCGCCACCAGGCCGACGACCACACCCCACGTCACTGGCGAGGACAGAGCCTCGGCCAGCACGCCGCCCCGGACATCGACGCCGGCGTTCGCCAGCGCGAAGAGCGGCACGATGACGTAGCTGGCCCAGGGATGCAGGACGAGCTGCAGGCGCTCGTTGACGGGTACCGCCCGCGCGAGCGCATCCTTGGCCGACCGGCCGACCTCCGCCATTGGCGACTGCCGGAAAGCGCGGAATCTGGTGGCGGCCCTCTCTACCGCCTCCCGCCTGGGTGCGAAAGCGGGAATGAGCAGGCCCGCGACCATCCCGGCGATCGAGGCGTGCAGTCCGGAGCCGACCGTCGCCACCCACACGACAACCGCGACCAGCGCGTACGGCCAGGTGCGCCACACGCCCCCGAGTCCGAGGGCGACCAGCACCGCGACACCAGCCACGGCGACGATCAGGGCGGAGATGTCGATCGACTCGGAGTACACCACGCCGATGATGGTCACGGCGGCGATGTCGTCAACGACCGTCACGGCTAGGAGGAAAACCCGTAGTTGGGTCGAGGTGGCGGGCCCCACCAGCGCCAGGGCCCCGAGCAGAAAGGCAGTGTCGGTGCCGATCACGATTCCCCAGCCCCGGGTAGCTTCCCCATCCGGGGCGATCAACAGATATAGCAGAGCAGGAACCGCCATCCCGCCAACGCCAGCCAGCACCGGCAGTACCACCCGGCGGCGATCGGTGAGCTCTCCGACGGCGAGATCCCGACG